>JAUPVU010000038.1 GCA_030916925.1 Patescibacteria group bacterium | reverse complement strand
ACAATTTCAAGATTTTGATAAGGACTACCATGTAAGATTGTCCCTTTGGAATTAAAACTTATATCCACACATAAAGTTTACCTTGAAGTGATTGCAATTCCAATAATCCGAACATATAGATAGGGTTCCATCCAAAGTATCAAAATTACCTTACTAGCATAATAACAACACTTTCCATGAACAATCAACAGATTAGCCTAGCAACCACAACATATTCAAAGGTTCGAGAGTTGATTTTTAATTGGGAATTTAGATAGCGTCCATAAGCTATTCGAAGCTCCTTGGTCACTCAAGTGCACAATCTGGCTGCCCAGTATGGATTTGAACCATAATTACCGCATCCAGAGTGCGGCGTCCTACCGTTAGACGACCGGGCAATATTATCCTGTATATTTTAGTTTATATTCTGGTATTTATCGAGAGGATAAGCATTAGATAAACTAGTCTGAGATATATCCCTCATCATCTTTAATCATTGTTGCTAGCTGCTGAAAGCTTAATCGAGCATTGCTATTCAGTAATCCATTTGCAATAGAAACAAATCGTAGAACATCGGTTGCCTTGCAAATGCCATACTGCTTAGCCACGGCTACTAATTCGACATTTCTTCTAGCTTCCCAAAATCCAGATTGTACAATACAAGTCATTGGAGAATTGCCCATCATATTATATTCATTTGGATCAACAAATAATCTGCAAATTTGATATCTATTCATAAATTTTTCTAAAACTGCTTTTGTTCGAAATTCAAACATATTGTCATTAAGTAACAAATTTCGATTGTCATCCTGATCGACAAAAACATACGATCTCCTTAAACTTAAACCTTCACAAGCCTGAAAGGGATTTCCTTTGCCTAAATGCTCTAAAGACCAAGACAAACTATAGTGAGGGGCGTTGGAATCACGATAGAGGTGACTAGGAGTCGCCCATAATTCCAAATATTCTAAATCTACTTCTGGGTCGTTATGTTTTACTTGACGAGCCAGTATGGCAGGAAAAAGAAGCTTAAGTTGTGTAATTTCTACATGATTGATTCCAATTCTATCTGGGCTTTGTGGAGCCGCCCCTTGGTTAGATAGCCATGCTAATCTGGATTCGAAAGCTTCTACAAAATTAGTCGCCTCGAGTACAAGACCACATGGATTACTATTTACAGGCGTTTCTGAACACGACATCATAATAACTATTTCTTCTAAATTATAAGAAATATTAAAGGGCAGCTCTGAGATTACTCAGAGTTTTTTCTTTTCCTAAAATAAACATCGATTCAAATAAAGGCGGAGTAATCGAATTTCTACAAACTGCTAAACGAATGTTTCCGAAAAAGTCCCCTACCTTAATTCCCTGATCTTTTGAATATTGCACAAATGAACTTTCAATATTTTTTAAATTTACTAATGACCAATCAGATTTTTCTAGTTCGCCCAGAGCATACTTTAAAATATCTGCATTCAATTCTTTCTCAACTGAAACTTCATCGAAGAAAAATCTATTAAGCGCAAATAAATCCTCGAATTTTTTAATACGTTCTTTAATAATCGAAATCCAAAGCTCGCGAGAGATGCCATCAAGAGAATTAACGAAACTTAATAATTTTTCTTGAGAACTTTTATCCCATTCAGTTATATATTCGCCTGCGCCTTTGTATGAATTATTTATTGTATATTCAAGCCACTTAACAATCTCACTAAATAATTTCTCGTTAGGTAGACTTTGAATATACTGTCCGTTCATCCACTCTAATTTATTCAAATCAAATTTAGGACTTAACGCTGACAAATCCTTTAAATCAAAAACACTTGTGTATTCCTCGAATGTGAAAATTTCTTTTTGGTCTGGATGACTCCAACCAAGTAGTGCAATAAAATTCAAAACCGCCTCTGGTAAAAAACCTTTACGTCTATACCAATCAACGCTCGCATGACCTTGCCTTTTTGATAACTTGGATCCATTCATATTGGAAATTAGTGGAGTATGGAGGAATTGTGGCATCTTCCATCCAAAATATTCATATAACAATTTATGTTTTGGAAAAGATGAAATCCATTCTGGACCTCTAACAACATGCGTTATTTCCATCAAATGATCGTCCACGACTACCGCAAGATGATATGTAGGAAACCCGTCTGCTTTGAGTAAAACCTGATCATCAACTGTATTAGAATCAAATTCGATTTCTCCTCTTGTTAAATCTTCTACTACAATTTTCTCATTAGTTGGAATCTTCATTCTTATAACAAAAGTCTCGTTGCTATGTAATTTGGATTTAACTTCTTGCTCGGATAAATTTCTGCAATGTTTATCATACATTGGAGCTACTCCAGATTTCTCTTGTTCTTTTCTTACCTCTTCTAATCTCTCTTTGCTACAAAAACAATAATAAGCATGTCCATTTTTAACCAACTCATTTGCGTATCCTTTATAAATTTCTAATCTCTCAGATTGTTTATATGGAGAAAAAATCCCACCTAGTTTTGGACCCTCGTCAGGCGATAGACCAAACCAATCGAACGCGTCATATAATGCGTCTTCAGCGCCATCTACAAATCTGGTTTGATCAGTGTCTTCAATTCTTACTATAAATTGACCATTATTTTTTACAGAGAAGGCCTTGTCTACCATCGCTTGATAGATAGTTCCGATATGTGGAAAGCCCGTTGGACTCGGTGCAACTCTTGTTCTAACAGTCATATTTTCTTTCAAAGTTTCTTTTCAAATAAACTAGAATTGATTATACAATCTATCATCAATATACTAAAGATATATGACACTGGCTGAAACGCAACAAAACATGAAAAAGTGGGCTGCTTATCTAGCCGTGGCTATAGTGGTCTTCTATGGTGGAAGATTTGTGCTTAGATCGGGATATACGATCATTCGTATGATTTGGCCTGAGAAAGTCGAGTCACCAATAGCAGGCTTTGGAATGTTACCAAAGTTAAACATGACCAGTATTAAATTAGAAGGAAATCCTGAATATATACTCGAACTTCCGAACAGTAAGATGCCTAATTTCCCAGATAGACAATATGTATATAAAATTTCAGAACCTCTACCGAACTTTTTAGCAGAACAAGATATGAAAAATCTGGCGGAAGAAATGCTGTTCCCAACTACTTATGTAAAAGTTGATGATGCCACTTTTAAATGGACCGATGGGAACAGAGCTAGATCATTAAACGCCAATATAGTAAAAAGAGATTTTGCTCTGGAAACAAATCAAGATCGGATAGCAACAATTGCTAATAACAACACAACTATTAATAATGTTGATGCGGAAACAAAAGTTATTCAATTCGTTAAATCTAATAATTTAATGTCTGGAATTGATTCAGAAAATATATTTACAACTAGTGTGGTTAGCGATATTTTCATAGGAAAAATCAGAGAATCTCGAACAGCGACTGATCGAAGCAAGATTATTAAGGTCAATGTATATCGGAATATTATAGAGGGAGATAATAAGTTCCCAGTGTTAGGAAGAAATCCTAGAGATTCTATGGTTTCTTTTTATGTCACTAATGCGGAGGAACCAGAGAATTTTCCTATCGTAAATTATATCTACTGGCCAATTAACTATGAAGATTCAGGAAAGTCAGAATATGGACTGTCTCCAATAACTGCCGTATGGCAAACTATACAACAAGGAAATGGAGTTATTTCTTACTTACGTACTGAAAATTCGGATTATTATGATCCACTTCAAACTGTAAATGTAAGTAAAGTGGAGATACGAGATGTCTATATGGCCTATTATGAACAAAGAGAATACTCCCCATTCCTTCAACCAATATACGTATTTGAAGGCGTAATTACTACCGCACCAGAGGAAGGAAAGATAAGTGAAACTGGGTCAATCGTAATTTACTACCCAGCCGTAAGTGGCGAACATGTTCAACAATAGATTAGAATACTACCTTATATCTTAGGATTTCTTTACTAGGTATTTAAAAATCTCAACGGCAATGATTGCAATTGGGACCGATAATATAACTCCGATAATTCCTAATACCTCACCACCAACCATAAGCACAATTATTGTAACTAATGGATTAAATCCAATAGCTTTTTGCATAATTTTTGGAACTATTAGTGAATTTTCTGCCTGCTGAATTAGTATGTAAAAAATAAGTGTAGCCAATCCCATTAATGGAGAAACTGCAAAGGCTATAATTACAGCAGGAATTGCAGCTATTGTTGGTCCAATAATTGGAACTATTTCAAATAAACCTGCAAGAACAGCTAAAGCAACGGGATAAGGAACTCCGATAATAACTAATCCAATATATGTAACAACCCCCATTAGAACCATTAAGGTTAATTGACCTCT
>JAUPVU010000037.1 GCA_030916925.1 Patescibacteria group bacterium | reverse complement strand
TGCTCTTCCGATCTGCTGAGTCTGCTTTTGCAGCTTTGTATGCAATGGATCCTGGTGGAAATGGCACAGTTACGCTACCACCTGGGGACCTCGGTACTCTCGAATCTCTATGTGACTATTCTTATACTATTTCTAAGTATCCTGAAGAAGGTGGTGGCGAACTTAAAATTCCTGCTTTAAACGAAAACGCTGTACAGGAGTTATCGTATGGTGTTGGTAGTGATAAAACTTTACACTTATCGGCTACGCCTTTGACCTCGAATGCCTCCCCTAGTTTGGCGATATACTTGTATAGTGACGATGGCAAAGTTACTCGAAAATTTTATGCCTTCGACAATGCTAGTAAACCTGAAAATTTCGAATATAAAGACCCTAATAACTTTACATTGGATGTGCCCGGTAATACCGCGTTTATAAGGTTAAGACCACTTAACTCTGGATTAGCCATAATTATCTCAGATTATCCCACAACCACAGGGTATAAAATCAACTCTACTGGAACTGCGGGTATAGTTAACCGAAAAGTTGAGGCATACCGTTTTTACAGTCAACTTCCAGCTGCTTTTGATGAGGCGGTAGTAATGCTAGGCAGTGAATGACCTATAGGCTTTGTTATTTAAACCTGTCCAAATCGCACATTTGATATTCATGATACTGAATTTATAATCAATTCCTGCTTGTTGGACTTGATTAATTAGTTGTCTTATAGTATTATATAGCCAAATGGATTTTAGTGCTGATGTACTTAAATATTCGACAGAGCCAATGCAGCCCTTACAAACTGCGGCCAATGTACGGCAATATACCCAAATATGTGATCCGGTCGATGCAGCACATTTTGGTTCAATTTGTGAGGAATTACGTGAAGACTCCAAAGTACCTCAAGACCCAACTCAAAGTGCAATTCCAGCCTCTCCTGAGCAAAAGAATGATAGTAGTGTAACTGCCATTGAGCCGAATCATATTCCTGGTGATTTATATACATTTACCGAACGGATTGAGTTTCGTGATAAAGGCGTGGATGCCTCATCTGGATTAAATCTTGAGGCACCAGTTTGGTTACGTATCCCTGAAGAGTTTCGAGTACAACAAAACGGGGCATTAGCTAAACTTAGAAGTCTCTCGCTATCAAAAGAAGACCTAACTATTTTATGGGAGCAACCTGATGGTATAACTGATTTGTCATTCGTATGGGATGGTAAGGAAAATGAAGATGGATCCTTAGAAATTTTTCGTCCAGCGGATTATCTGACTGGAGATGGCGAAGAAACAATTCAGGTTATTTCTCCTGCAACCTTATTAAGTTTATATTCTATTGACGCAAGCAAAGACCAGGTTGGAATCGGCACATTCCCAGATGGTGACAGTTTCAGGTTCTATAAAAGTATTCCAAAAAATATTCAAGAAATGCTTAATGAGGATTTTCCAGAGGGATATATTGATGCGCTCGATGATAATGGTGTTAACAGACGGTATAAAATAGATGGAGGACTAAGTTACCGAGTAAGCTTAATTATCGTCGTAGACTTTAGTGCGATTGATTCTGCAACTGGTAAAGTTGTTCCTCGAGTAGTAGGAGTATACCCTGACATCATGATAAGTTTTGATCACGGACTTCCATTTCTAAATGGATAATTATTGTACTAATTTTTTTGTTCCACTCTATACTATTCCAATGCATATGAGGTATTATTAATTAGTAAGGGTTAACCCCTTTTTGATTATGAATATATCTAAACCTGTCCGCATTGCATTTACTATTATTGGCTTATTAACAATTGTTTTAGCCATAATAATATTCTTCACCACTATTCAAGTTCCTTTTGTTTCTGATTTAGAGTATTTGTAAAGAAATATGTGGAAAAAAAATAAAATTTTAACAATATTATTTATCACATCAATTTCATTTACTTTTTTATTCGTTTTTTCAAGTAAAAGTGCGTATGCAGAAGAAGTTGCATGTTATAGCGTAGTCGGTCCGGAGGGGGATAAGGCTTTTGTATGTCCAAGTTCACAACGTACGTGCTACGGCGAAATAACTGATTGCCCCGCAATGGTTTGTGACGAAAGTTCGCAAGGGGTCGGTAATACAGTTTGTTTACCTGCCACTGAATCAGGGTTTGATTGTAAAACGAGGTGTGGTTCAGGAGGCGGTGGAAGCGTCGGTCCTCCAGATCAAGATAACGCGTGGGTTCGAATTTTTTCTAGGAGTTTTAATTCAACTGAAGTATATTATGGACCTTTTGATGTGAGTGGTTTATCAGTTAATTCTACCAATAGAAAAGATTGGAATGTAACAGCTTCTACTAATACAGGTAATCCAGGAGGCGAAATATGGTCAGGGCACATGTGCGGTCGTGGTAAAGCAGCCAGTATTGCCTCCGATGGTAAATTAAATATCGTCGATAATTCTGCATGTGTCAGAAATGGCCAGACTTGTGCTTATGATGATGGAGACGGCTGTACTCAGGTCGAGTGGTTTAGTGGAGGACCAGGATTTGCGGATTTGAATGCTGATAGGGATAAAATTTCTCCTGTTAACAGACTGTACCATATACTTAAAGACGGTTTTAATAAAGAACTCGACAACGATGGTGACTGGGTACCCGTAACTATTCCAGCTGGAATGCCAATGCAACGTTATAATCAAATTTACACGTATAATTTTAAAGCAGAAGAAAATGATGATTGGAGAGTTAGAATAAGCACTCCGATGTCTTACTTCTGTTACAATGCATACGGTCTTGCGAGAAATGATCAAGGTGAAGTAAGTTTAGGTGACAAAGATAGCGGCGGAGGATTAGTTCGAGAAGATTCATCAGGAGAGCGATTGCATATAAGGCCTGAGCAAGAAGATTCTTCTTTGGGGGTATTAGATAATGGGACTAGATGTGATGTAGAGTTAGCTTTTAATGGTGGCGGAAATTATGTTTTGTTTGAAGTTCGAAAATCAGTTATTGGAAAAGTCGTAAGCATCGATGGTACTACAAACTCAGCCACAGGTCTTGCAGGTGTACAGGTTCGTTTAAGATATAACAACAATAATTCTACCCCTGTTACTGTTACTACCACAACTGATGTAAATGGATATTATCGTTTTAATGAGCCTAATTTATATTCAAGTGAACATTACACAGTGGACGTTACTGGTTCTGCTCCTTCTGGTCACACTGGATCTGCTATTGCAGTTAATCCTAAAAACTATGCAGCAGCAACAGGCTCCGCTATCAGTTACAGTTGGCGAAGTAATGGTAGAGATACTGTAGTTGGTGATACACAATATTTTGGACAATCTACTATTACAAACAATGATTGTTCAAGTTCAAATGTCGAAGCAAATTTAAGCTCTGGTAGATGTGTTTTAGCTTTTAAAAAAACAGCAACTCAGTTTCCAAATGGAACATTAAAAGTTGTCAACAACTCTAATAAGGTTCGAGCAGGATTGTCGTATGACCATGCGGTATGTCTAAATGGTTCAGTTTCATATGCTACTTCAGTTAATGCAACTCCATTGCTACGAGCTGCGTATCCATACAGTTTAAGCACGAGCGTTACGGGTGCAACATCTGGTTACGGTACATGGGTAAATCAATTTCAAACTTTTTCAGGTACACCAGGCAGTTCAATGTCGTCAACAGATAGTAATGCATATACTTCTGCACGTGGTTACAGTGCTGGATCCAATTATTATGTAGCTTTAACAGTAAATGATTCTATAGGAAGAATGTGTTCAGGAAATCCTTATGTAAACTATACGACTTATAACCCATCAACTACAAAATATTGTGGTGCTTATAGTCCCAATATGGTGAATCCAAAGACTGATACAAATGCAAATAAACCATATAAAACAATACGTATTCC
>JAUPVU010000036.1 GCA_030916925.1 Patescibacteria group bacterium | reverse complement strand
ATTCCTCACCGCTTTATCTTTATTTGTCAAAAAGAACATTATCAAAAGTATGATCTTTCTAACGTATTTAAAAATGCCGTCGGGGGAAATAATTTTGAAGTTGTACAAATAAATGGAATCACCGCCGGTGCGGCCTGTACTGTACTAACAGCTAAGCAATATATTGACAATGATGATGATATTTTAATTGCAAATTCAGATCAATACGTTGATTTTGATATAGACGCTTTTTTACTACGAGCAAGAGACAGTAAAAAACATGGGAGAATTCAAACATTTGAATCGACACACCCTAAATGGAGTTATGCAAGAATCGATAAAAACGGGAAAGTCCTTGAGGTTGCAGAAAAAAAATTAATATCAAATAAGGCAACAACAGGTATTTACTATTTTAGACATGGTAAAGATTTCGTCAAAGGAACTGAGAATATGATTCTTAAAAACTGTAAACACAACGGTGAATTTTACGTCTGCCCAGTATACAACGAACTTATTATTGAAGGCGCGGATATAGCAATAGACGACATCACAATAGAACAAATGCACGGACTCGGAACACCAGAAGATTTGAGCAAGTTCCTCGTAAAAATCGAGAAAGGGGCAGTTAATATATGACTTATGTAGTCACACACCGTGGAATTGACTTTGAAAATAAACACTCCTTTACAGAAAGTAGTCGCGAGGCTTTTGAATATTTTCTTAATAAAGGATTCGGCATAGAGTTTGATATACAGATTACTAAAGATTTAGTACCTGTAATTTCTCATGATGAAAACATTTCACGTATTTCAGAAAAAAAAGACTCCTTACCTATTTCTGAAATAACCATAGATGAATTTCTTAAAGCAAAATTACCCAATGGTCATACTTTGTCTTTAGTAGATATTATTGAGATGATAAAGTCTGCTGATAAAAGCATAAAACGACTTCACGCTCTCCATCTTAAAAGTCACAACCAAACTAATGATCAATTAAATATACTGCTACCATTTCTTAAAGATATCCAAGGTTTACCGGTAATTGTATTTGATGTAAAGCCAGAAATTGTAAGATTATTAAAAAAGCTAGTCCCAGGACTTGTCTTTGCTATCTCAGTAGCGCATACTTATGATATCGATCGATATGGAAAATCTGTTGGTAACACCTTATTCTCCATCAGTGATGCTATCAAATATAAGCAGCTATACACCTGGGCATGGTGCGATGAATGGGATAGAAGTGATTCAAATGGAAGCGAAAAGAATTTTTATTCAAATAAAAACTTCGACACACTTAGAAACAATGGTTATAAACTAGCAATTGTAAGTCCAGAACTTCACGCAACATCTCCAAAACTACTAGGCGGCGAACAGCATCCCGTAGGGAGAAGTCTTGAATCTATAGTAAGTTTTTGGAACGAAATCCGAGCACAAGAGCCAGATGCAATCTGCACCGACTATCCCGACATTTGTGGTAAAATAATTTTATGAAAAAAATACACCGTGTAGCACTTTGCATTTCTGGGCAACCACGTTCAATCAAGGAGGCTTATCCTTACATAAAACGAAACATAATTGACTGCAATGAGAATGTGGATATTTTTGCACATTGTTGGTTTAATACAGAGAATGCAGGAAAACAGTATAAGGAGACTAGTAATACTATGGGCAACAAAAAAGTTCCATTAGAAAACTCCAATACCCCTGCTTTGATTCAACAATTATATAGTCCAATAAAGATGATTACAGAACCACAACAAGACTTCACAGAACAATCGAAATTATTTCCTGAAATACCTCGAGACGCTACTAATACTTTCGGTTCACTATCCATGTGGACCTCTATTAAAAAAGCTAATGATCTAAAATTAAGCTTTGAATACGAAAACTCTTTTACTTATGATTATGTTATTCGTGCCCGTTTTGACTGTATCCCTTTAAAAAAGATAAAGGTTTCATCACTCAACAAAGAATCTATACACTGCCAAGGAGTTACTGATAATGCAAATATCACTATTTATGATCAAATAATAATAGGCTCGAGTAAAAACATTAATGGTGTTTCAAGTATCGTTGATAATATTTTTGAATACATCAATAAAACAAATTTTTGGAACAATGAGTATATTCTAAAATATTATCTAGAATCAAACAATATAGCCATTAAAACTCACTCTTGGTTTGTGGTTCTTATCAGACAAGAAACGGCACTATCAGCCATACTATCAAGTCTAAAAAACTATGCAAAGAGTGAAATCTTAAAACTAGCGAGCAAATCCATAAAATCAATCCCCTATCTCGGAAATAAATATATTCTCTGGAGAATTAAACATAAATAAAATGAAAATAATAGCAATGCTTCCTGTAAAAAATGAGTCTTGGGTATTACAACATTGCCTTAGATCTCTATCTTTCTGTGATGAAGTCTTAGCAATTGACGACAATTCAGACGATGACACTTTTAACATTCTACAGAAATTTAATTGCTCTATAATTACCATCGACACAAAACCCAGAGTTGGATGGAAGGAATTTGAAATTCGCTCATTTCTACTCAAGGAAGCGAGAAGACGAGAAGCTACCCACATACTAGCAATCGATGGTGATGAGATGTTTTCAGATGCTTTCGTGAAGGATGCGAGAAATATAATTTCAAATCTCAAAGTCGGTGAGTCCTTGGCTCTACCATGGGTAAATTTAGTCGACAAATACCATATCCATAGTAATCCAACCATGAAACCTTTTATTATGTGTGATGATAAAGTATCAACATTCAAAGAGACTTTTATGCACGTACCCCGAGTACCAAGTTACAAAAAAGGAGCGACGCTTGATTTACCCTATTCTGTAATACATTTTCAGCATTTGAACAAAGCTAGAAATACCTATAAACGAGTTTGGTACATGATGAGTGAGTTATTAAACGGTCGACGACATCCGATACGTATTAATGCAACTTATCAATACAAGATACCTAAGCTTATAGAATATCCTGTAGCAAGACTTACATCTCAAGACTTCCCTGATCCTAAAAATGACAGGGGTAACTGGCAAAAAGATGCAGTATATAAACTATCTCACCAACATGGTATCTCATTTTTTGAACCTCTAGATATTTGGAATATTCCCGAATTACATAAAGATTTTCTGAAAGAAAATCATCGAGAGCCAAAACCTGTAATCGCACCATCTTGGCTGCTTACAATAAATAATTTTAAAAATAAACTCAAAGATTTTAAATATGAGAAGTTTTCTTAAAAAAATACTCCAAATATTTCCGGAGTGGGTTCGTATTGGAATTGTTATGTTTCGCGAGTCTTGGTGGCAAATGATTATGTATAATTGGGAGAAAAACAGATATCCAGCAATCTTACGTCATTTTGATCGTGCTCAGAATAAATCAAATAAAAAGCAAATACAGAATATTCTCATTTACCACGTTAATGGGTTAAGTCACTCGGGTACTGAAAAAAACCTGCAACTCATAGCAAATGGACTATTGGATAAATATAGTGTTTTCTTTATGTATAGTGATAAGACTGCAGACAAATCACGCAGAGACAGTCTCGACACTCGTATCAATCTAATACCCTTTTCATACGAAATCAATGAGATCAAAGTCCCTCATAGATTACATGATATGAGACCTCACATTAAGGAAGTAATATCAGAGAAAAATATAGACCTTATTATTACAGCTAGTCCAGGCTATGCACATTATCCATGGAACATTATCACTGAGATTCCAATTATACTAAGTAATGTTTTTGGAGCGCCATCACTGCAAAAAAATATAGCTACTCATATTTTCATGTCAGAAACTGTTTTGAAACACGCAGAAGCATGGACTGGAAAAAGAAAGAATCATACTACTCAGTTTCTTCCTATCGGCAAGACACCACCTAATAATGTTAGAGATCTTGGGTTAAAACTTCGTACTAAAATAGGTATTCCAGAAAGTGATTTTGTTTTTGGTCGTATCGGCAGAGACAGTGACGCTATCTTTGACCCTATCGGAATACGTGCTTGGCAGTCAATAGC
>JAUPVU010000035.1 GCA_030916925.1 Patescibacteria group bacterium | reverse complement strand
CTTACTTCCCTGTCACTTCCTAAGGATGATACAGGATCAGTTACAAAACCTACTGAAATTCCAAAAAAGGACACACCAATGGCAAACGTAAAAATGTCACTAGAAGAAAAGTTAGCTTTAGTTAAACCTACAACGACGTTAGAGAGTGATACAAATTATCAGGTAATTTTAAAAACTTCTGAAGGAGAAATAACTATCGATGTTAATGAAAAAGAAACTCCAATAACTGCAAATAATTTCGTTGCCCTTGCTGAATCTGGTTTTTATAATGATGTGATTTTTCATAGAGTAATCGATGGATTTATGATCCAATCAGGTGACCCAAAAGGTGATGGAACTGGTGGACCAGCATACAAATTTGATGATGAAGTTTTTGTTGGAGAATATACAAGAGGAACAGTAGCAATGGCTAATTCTGGTCCAGATACAAATGGTAGTCAATTCTTTATCATGCATGCGGATAATCCATTACCAAAAGATTACGTAATTTTTGGTAGTGTTGTTAGTGGATTAGATGTTGTCGATAAAATTGCAAAAGCTCCAGTTAAGGCAAATATGATGAGGGAGATGTCAACTCCAGTGAATCCTGTAAAGATTTTGGATGTTGAGGTTAAAAAGATTTCGAACGCTGAATAGATGTTACTTAACATTTAGACTTTAAACCTGTAGTATTTATTTATGAATGAAACCGTACTTGTTACAGGTGGAAATGGTGGGCTTGGTACTGTAATTTGTTCAAGCTTACTTGATAAAGGTTATAAAGTAATTTCTATTGGTCAGACTGGTACAAAATTAAAACCTAATGATAATTTTATCCATCTAGATATAAATTTAACCAACTTCGAAAATTCCCTAAGCGAAATATCAAAGTTATCCTTTGATCACCTTGTGTTAGCCCATGCCATGTTAGATTCGAAAGATTTTTTAAATTTAACGCTTGAGGATTTTATTGTTCCTATTAAAACAAATTTTTTAAGCAACTTTGTAATTACGCAGTATGCAGTAAAAAAGTGGCTATCTGAGAGCAAGGACAAGGTAAAATCAAACCATACAATCACTTATATATCTACTGTAGCAACAAAAGGTGGAACACAAACTGAAGTGCCTTATCATACTACGAAACGTGCATTTGAAGGTGTTATGTTAACTTGTGCAAGGGAGTATTCTGATGATGGAATTAGATCAAATGTTATTACCCCCGGAATTATGGATGTTGGCTTGGGTAAAAATATTTTAAAACAAAGGCCTGATATATTAGATAGATTGCCAATAAGCAGTCCTTCTGATCCAAAGGAGGTTGCGGATTTAATTTTATATCTTATAAATGCGAAACACGTAACTGGGCAAAACCTTCATGTAAATTCAGGTAGATATTTTTCTATCTAATTTAAGTAATTCTTCTCTACTTCTTCCCAGTTAACAATATTCCAAAAAGCGTTAATATAATCTGCCCTTCTATTTTGATACCTTAAATAGTATGCATGCTCCCAAACATCTAATCCCAGAAGTGGAGTATCACCAATTGAAATTGGAGAATCTTGATTTGGCAGAGAATATAGTTTTAAATCTCCTACTGATGTTTTCACAAGCCATGACCAGCCACTTCCAAATCTAGTAAGTGCATTCTCAGTAAATTCACTCTTAAACTTCTCATATGATTCGAATTGGCTACTTATTTTTGCGTGAAATACTTCGGATGGTTCTGTTACTTTAGGACCAATCACTTTCCAAAATAACGAGTGATTATGATGTCCGCCTCCATGATTTTTAACAGCAGCTTGAATATCTTCTGGAGTGGTATCGACATCCCTTAATAATTCTTCAATTGTTTTGTCTGCAAGTTCAGGATGTTTATCTATTGCCTCGTTTAGTTTAGTGATATAGGCCTGATGATGTTTTGTATGGTGAATTTCCATAGTAGCAGCATCGATATGTGGTTCTAGTTCATTATATTTATATTTAAGTTCGGGAAGTGTAAACATACTTCGAGTATATAGGTGTGAGCACTATTTGTCACTCTTCCTTAATGGCCACAGGAAAGTTTTTATTTGTTTTAATTCATCTTCGAGTTCTTTGTTACAGAGTAGAGGTAAAGGAATATATTGGTAATATTATTGTTGTTACCATTAGTCCGGTTAGCATTCCAACTAGTACAAATGAAAGTAATATCAGTCCAGTAGCGTAATTTAAATATCGCTCCTTATTTTTCTCATTGCTTGAAAATAATTTATAGGAAATAAAAAAACATGTGGAGGCTAGGCCTAAACTAATTATCGTTCCAACAATTAATGGAGCATATGAAACTGAGTAAGTATCAATTGCTTTGTATACCTCCATCATTTTAGGGAGTGCAAATATCCACAAGAATAGGGCCACCATTACTTCAATGAAGCCTACAAGAAAAGTAATAGAACCCATTACAGTTGATTTAGTCATTTTATTTGGAGCGGGTAGCGAGAGTCGAACTCGCGTCTTCACCTTGGAAGGGTGACATAATAGCCATTATACGATACCCGCTCATGGGTAAATCTGGACGCTCGTCGCGCTTAATTGATACTCGAAATATTTATCAACTGAATGAAATTTTAGCACTCTT
>JAUPVU010000034.1 GCA_030916925.1 Patescibacteria group bacterium | reverse complement strand
TAATATTAAACGTACACAAATAGGGTCCGCTCTGCTTTAGGGTCGGACCTCTTTTGCTCATATTCTTCCCATTCATTACTTGCTTATTGTACAATATACGAGTACCAAACGCTTTTTCCCAAATGCGTTCTTTTTTCGGGCCAGTAGCTCAGTGGTTAGAGCACCTGCCTTTTAAGCAGGGTGTCGAAGGTTCAAATCCTTCCTGGCTCACCATTTTATTTAATATTCCTTTAAATCATGACCAATCCACATCTTCACAACGCCAGAACTTTTGCCAGACTTATGGATTCTCAATTTTCTATATTCCGACTTCGGTTTGGTATAGATAATATTTTAGGATTAATTCCAGGATTGGGCGATATTGCATCAATGTTTCTTTCTCTATATTTAGTATGGGTTGGAATTCAAATGAAACTCCCCTTTTCTAAGTTATTGCAGATGATTCTTAATTTAGGATTTGATGCGGCTATTGGCACAGTGCCATTTATCGGGGATATTGCAGATTTCTTCTACAAAGCCAATACAAAAAATCTCGAAATTTTAGAACAATTCGATTTGAGATAAATTGTTATTCTATCGGGTATTTGCTATAAAGGTGTAATGCCTAAATTAAGTCTTTTTACTTTCATATTTGCCTTATTCTTGTTATTTCCTAGTACTTCAAATGCGGCTATAGAGGATTGGCAAAAAGGATTCAATTTAAGACTGAATCACCAATCGACTGAAAACATAGACCAATCACTTCAACAATTAAAGGATATTGGTGCAACATACGTATCAATTTCACCTGGATGGCTTACAACAAACACTACGAGTTCTAATGTGGATAGAAAATGGGGCACACCAACAGACGATCATGTTATTTATACAATTAACAAAGCCCACAGTTTGGGATTGAAGGTCATGTTAAAACCTCATTTAGATATTTCAAATGGAATCTGGAGGGCAAATTTAGACCCTGAGGATAAAGCTTCTTTTTTCGAAAATTATAATGAAATGATCATGACTTATGCAGGTATTGCTAATGCAACCAATACTGAGCAACTAAGTGTTGGAGCAGAGTTAGTAAAACTTACAGTAAATCCGGATAACACCCCTGAATGGGAGGATATAATTAGTAATGTTAGAGGAATTTACTCGGGATCTTTAACGTATAGTGCAAATGCCGATAAGTATTGGAATTTGGATGAGTTAAGAAGGCTGACCTTTTGGGATAGATTAGATTATGCTGGAATCTCTTTCTATCGCCCAATGGCAAGTGTTAATAATCCAACTCCTGAAGAACTGCTCGTTGAATGGCAAAAGTGGGAGAATGAATATCTTCTTCCTGCTACAAGTTCGATTACAAAACCAATAATTTTTTCAGAAATTGGTTATAGAAGCTTTGACGGTGCCGCAAAAACGCCGTGGGATTTCATGGTCACTAGTGATGTAGACCAACAAGAACAAAAAGATTTATATCATGCATTTTTTGAATTTTGGAAGGATAAAGACTATATTCATGGAGTTAATTTTTGGGAGTGGGAACCTGTGACTTCAATTAATGTAGTCACAAATACTAATTACACTCCTCAATTTAAAATCTCTCAGGAATTGATAGAAGGTTACTTTAAAAACAATACATATGCACCGATAACAATAGATGGCCTAATATCTACAATGAATCGATACACCCTTTCAGAAGCTTTAGTAGGAAGTAGGTTTTATAGAGACCGTATGTATAAACTTCTTAACCTTCCCGCAAAATTAAATGGACAAGAATTAATTCAAACAGTAAATTTTGATAAATATCAGTCAGGTGATAATTTTCTTTCTTTTAATTTAATTATGGAGTCCTATGTATATGTAGCTTATGATTCGAGAGCAGTCACATTGCCAACTTGGCTAAATGAATTTACTAAAACGGAATATGATATATCAACAGATGATGCGACGTTTAATATTTATCAGAGGAAATATGCAAAAGGAGAAGTTGTGCTAGGTGGAAATTTATCAAGCCCAGCCCAAGGTGCAAAAAGTAATTATTTTGTAATAGTTTCGCTAAATAATTTAAATAATTCGAACGAAGTGGAGGAGGATATAGAGACCGGATCACCTGAAATTTCCTTACCTGAAATTCCCGCCGTGGAACCTACAGTAATTCCAAGTCCAACCCCTACCCCTACCCCTACACCACAAGTGGAACAAAATCCCACTACCGATGAAGTAGAGATAATATTAGTTGACCCAGAAGAAACAGAAATAATGAATGGTGAAAAGAAAATTAAAATTATGATTAAAGGAATGGATTTAGACACTTACACCGCTACATATAACGTAGAGAATCAGGGTGAAATTAAAATGCCTAACGATGCGACTTCGAGGTATAAGCAATCTAAGGTTGATTTTGATGAATGGGATTGGGCAGAAAATAATAAATATGAAGTCGAAATTACGGCGAGAAATCTTCAAGGTTTCGTGATCGGAAGACAAAGCTTCGATATTGAAGTCAAAGAATAAAATCCCTGAGTAGACAACAGCTAACCATATAGTCTATTTTTCTAGACAACGCTATTCCATGATTAGCTTATATATAACTTGTTAAATCGATGCGATTTTCTTTAGAAGCTCGTCAATATCAAAAGGTTTTTTAATATAATCCACGCCTAGCTCCGATGCTATCTCCAATATGTTATTTACAGCTGATAAAAGTATTGTTGAGGAACTCTTAAAGTTAGAATGACGTCGAATCTTTTCATATAATATTTTTCCATCAACGCCATTAAGCCAGTAATCGAGAAGTATTACATTTGGATTAAAATCATCCCATTTTAAGAACTCCTCGGAATCTGATATTCTAACCTCGTAACCCTCGGCAGAGAGTAAATCTGTTAAAAGTAATGAAATATCTTTGTCATCCTCTAGTACTAGAATCTTTTTATTCATTTGTTAAAGGTAAACTAAAATAAAACGTTGCTCCCCTATCCTCACGAGGTTCAAGGCCAATTATTCCATTATGTAAATCAATTATCTGTTTTGATATATATAATCCTACTCCCAAGCCTGAGTCGTTATTAGTGGCTCCCTTGGGTTGATAGAATCGTTCAAAAATTTTATTACTATGTTCGCTGCTAATTCCTGGTCCATAATCTTTTATTTTAACTAGTACGAAATTTTCATTCTCTATGACATAAATTTCGATTTTACTTCCTTCAGAATACTTAATCGCATTATTTAATAAGTTAATTAAGACTTGGGAAATTCGTATTCTATCACCATCTACAAATATATCTCGATCTGCATGAATAGTTATTTCATTCTCGTGTAACAGCTTATAATCGCTGGATATATTTCTAACTAATTCTGTAATATTAAAACTAGATTTATTTAAAGTTAATTTTCCATTCACTAAACGACTAACATCTAGTAACTGAGAAATTAAGAAAGTGAGTCGATCGACCTGGGTATTAATTCTATCCGTGTATTTACTCAAGTTTTCATCGTTTTTTAGCTTTTTGCTTAAAATTTGCCCATAGGCTTTTATAGTTGTCAAAGGTGTTTTAAGTTCATGAGAAGCAACTCCAATAAAGTCTTCTCTTTGTTTTTGCAAATTTTTAAGTTCGCTAATATCAGAAATGGTTATCACAGCTCCACCCTGCTCAACCGGAAACGCTGTAATAGTAACTTGATACCAACTTGAATTTTGATTAGTTATTAAGGAGAGTTCGAAAGTATGGCTTGAGACTTTTGTATAAACGACTTCATTAATTGCTTCGACCAGTTTTGGTAATTGGGGATCGTCTTTTAATACTTCAAGTTGATATAGAATTTCTACAAACTTTGTACCTCTAAACTTAGCCTCATCTGCAGTTTCTTGAAACAATGGCAATTCGTAAAGTGAATTGTTTGTTTCAATTATGTTTCCGTCACCATCGACCGCGATGACGCCAGCTTTTACAGCATTCAGTAATGCTGATTTTCTGGTTTTGAAATCTTGATAATCTATATTGGATTTTTGTAGCAATCCTTCTATATTCTGTATTTTTCTATTCTTTCTTTGCAAAGTAGTACCACCTAGAAAAATCAGTAGGCTAATAATTACGGTAGCTAGGTAAGATATTATTGATTCCCTATTCCAGTTTATTGGACTGTACTTTGTCGTACTGTAATCGATGTACCAAATTAGGTTTCCCTTGAGTGTTATTTCGCTACGTAAAGTTGTTTTTGGCCAGTTCATTACCCAGTCTTTGGTAGTGGTTTGGATTGGTACTGAAGAATAAAGTAGGCTATCTAAATTAGAGTCACTTCTTTCAAATATTTTTAAGTCAATATCAGTGTATTTAGTAGAGACAGTTTTTTGAATAAAATCCGACATGTTGATTCGAGCAAAAAAGTATCCATCAAGCTTTTGATTCTTATCATAGACAGGCTCATATATGTTTACTCCTAATGGTCCACTTTTGCCGATATCTGTTATTAATAGTAGTTTGTGTGAAACAACTGCATCTTGAGTTTTATTAGCTAATTCCATTGCCTTTCGACGGTTTGATTCAATAAATAAATTGTATCCCACAGACTGTGAGTTAATTGTGTCGTTTGGCTCAATAAATAATATCGGGCTGATATCTTCTTCTCCACTTGGCGCAGGAAAAACGACAAAATCAGTACCTGTATAACTACTTAAGATTTCAGATTTTTTGGATAAATCATTCCTACTTATAAATTTTGTGTATCCAAGAGCGGCAATTTCTTGGTTGTTATTTAGAAGTTTAGAGTCGGATATGAATTTTGAGAAGGTTGCTTGGTTAATTGTATCTTGAGTTGAGATATATTCTGCCCCAACATCCAGTACTTCGTAAATATCATTAAAACTGTCCATAATATCTTTATCGATGTTGTTGGATTCTTGTATGAAAAGCTGATCTCCCAGCCGAATTTTTTGGATATAAAGAAAATACGACGCGCCAAGTCCTATTAAAAATACTATAATTGCGATAATCTTAACGTTCATATTTAGTTCTATATTATAAAGTATAATGCTTGAATTAACACATGGGTTTAATACCGTCCTCACAAAGATTGAACTGCTTCTTTTTAAGCTGAAAGAAAAAACTGCCCGCAATGCTTTAGAGGTAAACCTTAAGTTGTTGCAGCGGAGATTTTATAATTTGAGTAATTACTACTATCTAAGTAATAAAAGAGCCTCATTAAGACTTGTTCCCTTAAATGATGTAATCGAGAAAGTTAATTCTTTATGTAAATCCGTTAAATTAAACTCGAAAATCCAGGAAGAAGTTACTATGTCGGTTGATCAAGAAGTTTTTATACTTGCTCTTCAAGAGTTAAATATCTTCGAGTCGTTGTTCGGAGGTGGATCGGCTCATGTAGATTTTACAAAGGTTAAAGATGGAATTGTGGTGAATGTTATCGATATATCAAATATAGTTGATTTAACCGACGAAAAAGATTTGATGGAAGAGCAAAAGTTACGATGGGATAATATTCTTAAAGCATTCCAATTAAGCGGTGGAAAAGTTTTAAAATCGGTAGATAAATCTAAGGTTAAGTATCAATTTAAGATTTCGTAATTTTGTAACCAAATCCCCTCACCGATTTTATTGAAACCTTTGCCCCTGCTTTTTTTAGCTTTTTGCGTAAATAGCCAATATAAACATCCACAACCCGTGATTCCACATCCAAAGGAAAATCCCATACCTTATTTAAAATTGATTCCCTTGATAAAACTTTATCTTGATTATCTGATAAGTGTAATAACAAGTTATATTCCAATTTTGTTA
>JAUPVU010000033.1 GCA_030916925.1 Patescibacteria group bacterium | reverse complement strand
AAAGTAATTTTAACAAGCTAATATGGATAATTTGTATTCTAAAGAACTTCTACACTACTATCAAAACCCCCAGTATAAAGGTGGCTTAGATGCAATGAAATTCAAATCTAATGATACAAATTTTTCATGTGGTGACTCCATTACACTTGGTTTTAATATTGAGGGCCAAAAATTAACAGCTTGTAGATTTGAAGGCGATGGATGTATTGTCGCGATGGCTTCAAGTGAAATTCTTTGTGAAAACTTAATAGGTAAAGATATTACTGAACTTAAAAAGCTAACTGACGAAGATTTTTTAAATTTGCTGGGTTTTGAGCTTACAATTTCAAGAACCAGGTGTGCATTAACAAGTTTTCAAGCACTTAAGAAAGGTTTAGAAGAACATGGCAACTAAAAAAGATACCGTTAAAAAAGAAGATCCAAAAGACGTGCTAACCGTTGGTAAAACTACAAATATAGCTGAAATAGTATATAAACATCCAGAAGTGGCTGAGGTTATGCTTGGATATGGATTGCATTGCGTTGGGTGCTTTGCGAGCGCTTTTGACACTATTGATGAAGGCGCTAAATCTCATGGGATGACAGACGAAGAGGTTGATGAGATGATTGAAGAAATTAATTTAGTTCTCTCAGGCGAAGCGAGTGTTGATGATTGATAAAAGTATAAAAATTGGAAAAGTAGTAGTTGATCGAGATATTTGTATAGGTGCTGGACCCTGCGCGGTATTAGCACCTAACACTTTTAAAATAGTAAATGGTAAAGCAGAGATCATAGATATAACAACTGATTCCGTAGAAGATATAATTGATGCCGCAAAAAGTTGTCCTGTCTTAGCAATTACAGTGTATGATGAAAATGGTATCGTGATTTATCCAAAATAAATATGCCAATAAATGCAAAAGCAAAATTAATCGAGAAGAAAAATTTAACATCAAAGATTTTATTTTTTAAATTCGAAATGATTGACCCTGAAGTAATTAATTTTTCTCCTGGGCAATATATATCAATAGACATTGGTACGGGTGCTAGAAGGGAATATTCAATAGCATCCTCACCCTTGGATGATAACAAGACCTTTGAGATAGTAGTTGATACATCGCCTCATGGTGTCGGATCACAATTTCTTGAGAAGTTACAAACAGGTAGTGAGATTAGCTTTTTAGGTGAGATAGGTAGTTTCATTTTACCTGAAGTACTAGCACCAAATTTATTTTTCATAGGGACTGGTACTGGCATAACTCCACTGAAATCGATGATTGAGTCAATCGTATTAAATGTAGAAGATGATAATTTAAATGTTTATGTTTACTATGGTACCCGTACACAAGAGGAAGTTATTTATAAAGAACTATTCGAGAAATACCTTTCTGAAAATAGAATTGACGATTACAAAATTTATATTTCCAGAGATGACAATCCAACAGATGGTAAAACCGGATATGTTGGAGATTTTATCGACACTTTTGATAAGTCCGTTTTTCCAGATTCGCAATTCTTTATTTGCGGAAACGGCAATATGATCAAAACAGTAGAAGAAAAACTACTTCAAGCACAAGTTAACTCTTCACAAATCTTTTATGAGAAGTACTATTAATAAGAGATATGCATATAAAAGGATTTAAAGAATATTTTTTCGAACAGTTAGCTAAATTTACTCAAGAAGAACGCGAAGTGTTCGATAGAATTTACCAGGTTTGGGAAACTAATGGGGAATTAATCCCTCCAAAAGAAATGTACTCTTGGATAGAATCAACTTTTGGAGACATCGAAGCTGTCAAAAAACAATCTTTCTTGAAAATCACAAATAAAATTACATATGAAGGCGCAATTTTCAATGAGCTTCGCACAATGAGACCAGTTGTTGGTGATACAAATTTTGCTGAGGTAATTGAAGAAATCCATTCATCAAAAAATAGTCCATTCTCCAAACCTTTAACAGGAACACCTGAGGATGTTTTTGGTCGAATAAAGGGTGAGTATTCTATAACAGCATCTAATATTGCAAAATATGACGGTTTGCATGGATTGGTTGTCTTTGATGACCATGACCCATTACTGTTTTCTAGAAAACGTGTAAAAGATTATTTTAACGTCGCAACAAGATGGTTTTTACAGGCCAACAAGGTTAATCCAAAAGCAATTTACCCTCTTTTCACTTGGAATTGTTTATGGAAGGCTGGATCTTCAATTATTCATGGACATGCACAACTCGCATTGACCGAAGGTCAAGCCTATTCAAAAGTAGAAGCCTTACGTCACCATGCATTAAAATATCAGGAACAATATAGATCTAATTATTTTGATGATGAATATAGAATTCATGAAAAATTAGGTTTAGCCATGAAAATAGGTAGAGTAAGGATAATGGTAAAAATTACGCCAATCAAAGATAAAGAATTATTAATTCTTTCGGATGCCTTTGACACAGATTTAGCTTTTACCATAAGTGATTTATTGACAAGCTTAAAGGAGACATTAGGAGTTGTAAGTTTCAATCTTGCGTCAGTATTAGCTCCAACAAGAAAAACGCCTGAGGTATGGGACCATATGCCAGTTGTAACGAGAATTGTAGATAGAGGTAAGTTAACTTCAAAAACAGCTGATATAGGTGCTATGGAATTGTACGGCCAAAGTGTTATTGAAACCAGCCCGTACACAGTATTCGGTAAACTCCAAGACTCGCTAACCAAGTAAAAATCTACTAGAATAGTTCTAATGACATTTCCTGAATATCTATTACGATTTCTTGCTATTGATTTTCATTATAAGTACTTTCGGCTTCTTTATAGAATAGTTGTCAAAGTAAGTCACAAATTCGGGTTTCTACAAATGTTCCGAAGTTTGTTCAAACCCCTTTTTGGTACACCTGGAATAGGTTCTAGAATTCAGGGTT
>JAUPVU010000003.1 GCA_030916925.1 Patescibacteria group bacterium | reverse complement strand
TGTGCTCTTCCGATCTGCACCAGGTTCTATTGGAAGCTCTTCCAAGCTTAATTTTTCATATATATTTTTTGAATGCGTATGGCTTTATTGGATTTTTCTATGGTCAGTTAGCATCAGTATTATTTTCAACAATTACATTGGGAATTTATTCCGTTTTTGTAATGAAAGGTGAGTTTGAAATTCCTAATAAGGATGAATTCATGAGTATATTTAGGTCGATTTTTAAAATTGCAATCATTGTATATGTGATAAAAATTATCATAACTCAATGGGAACAATTTGGATCTTTAGTGATTGGTAAAATTGGAACGCCAGAAGATGTTGCTGTATTTACAGTTGCATTGTTTATCGCCCTCAAAGTTGTCACAATATCCGATGCAGTAACTGATGTTTCACTTCCACGTATGTCTAGTGTGTATAAGAAATCGCGCGATAAGTTTTCTTCAATCTTTATGGCAGGTAATTCGAAAGCTTTCGTAATGGTATTATTTGGCGCTGTTTCTCTAATACTTCTAAAAAGGGAATTAATTATCCTAATAGACTTTGTTTTTGCGTTTATGGGTAAGGAGCCACTATTAGAAAGATATCAAGCTTCTTTTAGATTGGTTGACTCCTTAATAATCGCGTTCTGGTTTTATTCACACTTAAATTTATTCAAATCTGGTTTTTCGATTCCAATAGGTAAACCAATGCAGGCTCTTGTCGTTTTTCTTGAGTTAATGGTGGTTACAATTGTAAGTTTATTCATTCTAAAGACATTTTTGGATTTGAATCTAGCAATAGTCATAAGCATGTCAGTCGGAGGTTTCTTGTCTTACTTGCATTATTTATGGATGATTAAGAAGGAGATAGGTCTTGTTCCTGTTCAACTAGCGGATTTGAATTATTTAATAATATCTGTTGTTTTAGTCGTTCTAAGTTATTCTTTTCAATTTTTTAATGTATTCATTTTTGCAGTCTTCTCCCTCATTTCTCTATATTTTATGAAAATAGCATTTAATCGAAATGAAAATTAGAGTATTTCTCTTAAATCCACTTTTCTATATATTCCTCTTGATTATTATTCTTCGTTATATCGGCACAAACCATGGATTTCCATATATATACAATGTAGATGAGCCGACGCTAGTTAAGACAACTTTGGATTTGCGGTTTAGTCCGTGGATTGATCGTTTTGATTGGCCGCATTTTAATTATTATTTTCATTTTATCTTTTATTGGATATTCATTAAATTTAGAGCGCTAATTCAGTTGGTTGGATTAGATGGGAGTATAAAATCGGTATTTCCAATAATTTGGGACGATCCTTTCATATTTTATGTGGTATCAAGGATTATTAATACAACGCTGTCTATTGTTTCGGTAATCCCTGTATTCTATATAACAAAAGGAATTTATAGTAAGAAAACGGCAATCATTACCGCAATAAGTTATTTGCTGTTTCCATATTTAGCTTCACATTCTAGGTACGCAATTCAGGATTCAGCGATGATGGCATGGCTAGCTTTTTATTATTGGTTTCTATATCGCTATTGGAATAGTAAAAGAATAAAAGATTTATTATTATCAGCAGTATTTATTGGACTCGCCACTGGAGTAAAATATAATGCGGTTTTGTTTTCGTCAGCAATTCCGATTTTACTATTCCTTCAAATGAAAACTCGGTCTTTACCTGAAATGCTTGATTATATAAAAAGAAACATCGTTGCAGGTATTCTAGTAATTGGCGTTTTCCTATTAGTATGCCCAAGTGTTATATATTACTTTGAATTATTTTGGTCTAACAACCCCGGTGTGGGAATATTTTGGCAGTTACAAGCTAATCTTGTGAAATATACATTAATTGAAACGCCTTATCGTGCTTTTTTAGATTATCTTGATATTTTGAAAGGTACAGGAATCCTTTTATCGATTGGTTTTATTCTATATCCGATCTTTTATCGAAGATTAAATATTACAAAAGAAAATAAGATATTTATGATCGTGTTTTGGTTAATTTCTGTTGGGTACTTCTTTTATGCCACGAGGATAGTCCTCTCTGGTCCACGCTTTTATCTTCCAATATATCCTTTAATTGCCATGATTGGAGCATTTATATATTTTGAATTAAGTAAGTTTAAATACTATAAATATATTAGTAATTTCTATATAGCAATACTTTTTGGAGTTGTTGTTTTCCAAACAATAGCTTTCACACAAGAATCAACAGTTAATTTAGCTTATTTTAAGTACCAAGAATTATCTAAAACTAATGATGTGTATATTCGAGGTGAAGATATTGAGAGGCTCAATTTAGTAAACAACCTAGGCCTAAGAAAATTAAGACCTACTACACAGTTGGCTCAAGGCAACTATATAATAGGATCAAGACCTTTAAAACTAGAAAATGCTGAATTAGTTGATACAATCGAGAAGATGGAGGGATATAATAGATTAGGACCTACTATTTATATTTATCGACATAATTAATAAACTAAGGAAAGGTAAAAATGAGTAAAAAAAGACTTTTGATTGCTTATCATTCTGCTGAATATGGTGGAATTGAAGTTCAAATATTAGACATAATCAAAGAGCTCTCATCGGAGATTGATATATATGTTGCATGTCCAAATGGGCCACTTGTCGAAGAATACTTAAAATATGGTGCCGTCGAACATTTAGAAATATTCCCTACAAAAGAAATCGACTTTGAATATATTAATAAAATTAGAGAGGTGATAAATAGGGAATCAATACAAATCGTTCATGGGCACGAATTAAAAACCGGAGTTCAAGTAATTTATGCCGCCTTTAGAGAAAAAGTTCCAAAAAGAATTTACCACGTGCATACACCTTTTATTTTTTGGAAATATGGGTCTGCTAAAAGGTATTTCGCATTAGTAGCAAACTTCATTGCAAATTTTATTACAGGAAATTTATTGGCAACTGATGTCCTCGCACTAACTCCTTATATAAAAAATGTGAGGTCAAAATATGAGTTAATTCTTCAAAGCAAAATTAAAGTTATACCAAATGCTGTTCGTCCTATTCCTCAAATTACACCTGAACAGAAAACTCAAATAAAAGGACAGTATAAATTAGATGCCGATAAAGCGGTTATTGGTTATGTAGCTAGATTTACGCCAGAAAAAGGCCAAGAAGTCCTTTTAAAAGCCTTTAGGGATAATGATAAATTAATGGATACCGCACAGCTAATTTTAGTTGGAGGTGGCACTGATCTTGAGAAACTTCAGAAGGAGTACTCATTTCCGAATGTTACATTTACCGGTAGGGTATCAGAGTTAGACAAAGAGGCTTTACTTAATGTTTTTGATATATTTGCTTTTCCAACTTATGCCGAAGGATTTGGAATTACTCTAATAGAAGCACTCAGCGTTGGTTTACCAGCTATAGTGAGTGACTTACCAGTGCTACATGATGTTGGGGATGATGAGGTGCAATACTTTAAAAAAGGAGATTCGGTAGAATTAGGAATAAAACTTTTAGATATGATAGAAAACTTTCATGAGATACAATCTTCAAGACAGCCAAGAATTGATATCGCCATGAAGTATTCTACCGAAAGGTTTAGGGATAATTATAGAGAGCTATATTTAGGTTAATTTTATGAAAATATTATTTCAATCAAGAGTCGATTTATATTCACCAAGAGGCGGAGATACTATACAAATGGAGAAAACTAAAGAAGCGATTGAAAAATTAGATAAGAACATTCAAATAGATATTGTTGCAGATATGCGACCTAAAAATATTGACGAATATGATCTCGTACATTTGTTTAATCTAGATTGGATTTGTGAAACTTATGGTCAACTCAAGTGGGCAAAGAAACATGGTAAAAAAGTAATTCTTTCAGCAATACATCACTCCGAATCTGAAGTTAAAAAATATGAAGATTTAGCTAGATATGACATAAGGCGCATATATAATGCATTAATATCAAGTCAGTCCTTACGGGATGAATTTAAGAATTTATATAGAAGCATTTTTAACTTGAAAAAATTAGAACCAACTATTGGTCAACTCTTTAGAGGAATTCGTAACGAACAAAGATATATTTTAGAAAATTCCGATTTAGTTTTAGTTCAGACAAAAATTGAGGCAGATGAAATCAACAAGGATTTTAATGTAAACCTTACAAAATATTATGAGGTCGTTAATGGAGTTGATGCTGAACTGTTTACTAGAACTAGTAAAGAAAAATTCGAAAATCTTGTAAAAAAATCTTGTGGTGTAAATTTAGATGGAAAGAAAATATTATTAAGTGTTGGGAGGGTGGAGGCGAGAAAGAATCAACTTACCTTAATTAATATATTTAATGACCTTCAGGATGATGAGCGCTTTAATGACTTTTATCTAGTTTTTATAGGTGGTATGACAGATAAAAGTTACGAATACACCACCAAATTCAATAGTTTAGTGAAGAATAATGATAGGATTCTCTATCTTGGGCCACAGACTCAAGACATAGTAGCCTCGGCCATGAGATTCCCTGGAATATTTGTTCATACGAGTTGGTTTGAAACAACTGGACTAGTGTGTTTAGAAGCTTTGTTATCTGAAATGAATGTAGTTTCTACCTCAACAAGACTCAAGGAATACGTTGGAGATAACATAGTTTATTGCAATCCAGACAGTCCAGAAAGTATTAAAAATGCTATACTTGAAGCGAGTAGAAAGGGCCCTGTATCCACCGAATTGGTTGATTTAATAATAAAAAACTATTCATGGGAAAATACAGCAGCACAAACTCTCGAAGCGTACAAAAAACTTAAAATACAATGAATTTTGAATTAATAATAATCATCTCCATATCTCTCATTACTTTTTTACTATCATTAAAAAATCTCAAATGGGGCTTTTATTTTTTCATGGCTACTATTTTGTTAATGCATAAAGAGCTTTTTAGTTTAGTACAGTGGGATTTCCTTCCATCCAGGTTCGCATCAATTGGTATAGGTTTAGCATTATTAATTAGAGGAATAATTATTGTTCGCAAAAAAGGATTTAATAATACATTTAACCAGCTGGTGCATTTTACTCGCAATGATCGACCTTTTATCTTATTAATAATTTTATTGGTAATCCGTCTTATCTCAAGTGTTATTGGAGAAAATATCTCTACGAATTATAATCTTCTTCTATTCTATTCCAGTGCAATTATCTTATATCTAGTTGCAAGTTACATACAAAAAAAAGAAGGTAGCAGCGATTTCTTCAAGAAAGTTTTATGGATATATATGGGGCTTGGTGTGATTGCCACAATCTTTGCTTTTGTGCAAATGTATTTAAAGATTGAATACGATCTTAAGATTGGAGCTATTTGGCCAGTTGAAAATAACTTACCAAGACTTGGTTCGACCTTCTGGGATGTAAATCACTTTGGGGGATTTTTGATAACTGTAATCCCACTCTATTTTATATATACATTTATCGCATCAAAATGGAAGTACAGATTCCTTAATATCATTGCGTTAGGCATGACGTCGTCTATGTTATTTTTCACTCAATCCCGAAGTTCTTGGCTAGGAATATCAATTGCGATGGTTGTTGGACTACTGCTTCTAGTAAAAAGAGGATTATACAAGCCACTCTTGTTGTTTATAGGTGGATGTTTAATCTTAGGAGGAATCTTTATTACTTATCTAGATTTTAAGGATTTAACAGTCAGTCAAAAAATAAAGGATTTTATGCACTATAGATTAGATTCTACAGATACGCATTTGATGTTGGTGCAAGGAGCCGTGCAAATCTTTTATGATAAGCCAATAATTGGATCCGGTTCTGGAAACTTTAATAGTGCTTTTAGAAAAACCGATATATCAGAAAAATATTTTGAAAGAGAACCTAATTTAAAGAACCAAGAAGTTCCTCCACATAGCATTTGGGGTGAGGTGCTAGCAGAGAGTGGCTATCTAGGTTTCATGACTTATCTGATACTGATGGTATTTTTGTGTTTATCGTTGGTCTATATAATTTTTAAAACTACAGATAGAAAAGAAAAGTTACTGGGTGTTGGTTTTTTCATTTCGTTAGTAGCCATTTTAATAACAGGAATTTTCTATTCGTTTAATCTTGAATTTTTCTGGATATTATTTATTCTTGCTACGCTATTTATAAAGAATGCCATTAAAGTGGATTGGTCGTTTAGAAACATTTTTGGGTGGTTCGCGGCAAGTGACAAAGCTCCTCTTATCGCAATCTTACCGTTAGCTTTAGTGTTTATACTAGTAAATATTGGCGGCGTAACTCTTTTGGAATGGGACGAGGCTATCTATGCTAAAGTTGCCAAGAATATTGTGCAATCAGGCGATTGGCTCAATTTAAGATGGGATCGAACGAATGACTACTGGTTTGAAAAACCTCCATTATATATGTGGTTGTCAGCCGCTACGTTTACTTTAACTGGAATTAATGAATTTAGTGCTAGGATTTGGTCTGCAATTCTTGGTATTTCTACTGTAGTTTTGGTCTACTTTTTTGGAAAAAAACTATATAACAAATTCACAGGGTTAATCGCAGCAATTATTCTTTTAAACACTGCTCATTTCTTATATTATGCTAGAAATAGTTTGCTTGATGTTCCAGTTACTTTCTTTATATTGGCCACTGTCGCCGCGTTTTACTGGGGTACTACTGTTAAGAATCGTTCCTATTTATTTTATATTTTGGCGGGAGTAACTCTTGGTTTGGGAGTTATGACAAAAGCCATAGTAGGATTAATTCCACTTCCAATTATTATTCTTTATCTAATTTCGACAAAAGTATTTTTGAAAGAGAAATTGAATCTAAAGGGTATTTTGATTACTTTCTTTATTTCTTTATTAGTGTTTATGCCGTGGCATGTATATTCCTACATAGCTCATGGTAATGATTTTATTGAAACATATTTATTTAAGCACATCTTCGATCGAGGGACAGAAGGATTAGGCCACGTCAGGCCACTTTGGTGGTACTTTGAAGTACTCATGGTTTCATATCGAATTTGGTTGGCTCCGTTAATTGGAGGATTAATCATTCTTCCATTTGTTGATAGATCAAGAAAAAGTAATTTACTAGTTTTTACAGCTTCAATATTCATATTCATATTCTTTTCAATTCCAAAAGATAAGCTTTCTTGGTATTTGGTGCCAATTTACCCATTTATAGCTTTATTGTCTGCAAGGTTTATTGATCAGCTTGTAATTTATTTCAGGAGTATTGTTAAAGAGTCTTATTTACCAAGCCTATTTAATATGAAGCTTATTGTTGCTGGTCTTTTTATATTTTTGACTCCTTTTTACATATCACGTATACGAGATAAAGTTTATTTTGAGGATGTTAATAGAGATATAGTCGAGTTGATTAAGATCCATAACCAAATTTATCCGATTAATGAGTATCCTGAATTAGATTTATATTATGCAAGAATCCCTCACACAGTTGCGTTATTCTATAGCGACCATATGCCAATTGCGGTTTCAACAGAAAAAATATTAAATATGTTGGATGATGCAAAACCAGATCGTTTTTATACTTTCTTGATGAGTCAGACTAGATTTTATCAAGTTAGAGGTGAACTTAAGAATGAAGTTTCAATACCAGTTGACCTAAGAGTTAGAGGATCTTCCGGAAATAGTGTGTTGGTTAGATCTATGTCAGAAGTTGATTTACTTAAGGAGGGTTTAATTGAAACTGCAAATAGTATTGGAGCGCTATATGCACAAGAAAAATTGATGGGATTAACTGAGTTTGAGGTTCAAAAACTTAATAGTTTAGAAATAGATTATCAAAATATCGTAAATAAGTTGAATGAATATGGCTACCATCCAGAAGCTCTTATCAAAATACAGTAAAACAGATTGGCTTGTATTTATCTTTATAATAGTCATTCCCTGGACGCATAAAGAGATGTTCAGTTTTTATAATCCTGATTTAGTTATTTCTAAGTGGATTTTGATTGTGATTGCGATATTAGGTTTCTATTACTTCATAAAAGAAAGAAAAATGTATTCTAAAGATATTTTCTTTTTTTTACTTTCAGGTATTTTGTGGGGGCAAATCTTTAGTCTTTTACATACTCTTGATGTACGAAGTACTTTAAAAATCATATCTTTTCAGGGTGGAATAGTATTTGCCTATCCATTCTTAAAAAACTATCTTCGAAAGGACGGAAAAGATAAAGTAATCTTTGCATATTTAATTTCACTTACGATAGTTCTATGTTTTTGGATATTTCAAGTCTTTTTCAAGACTTATTTTAATAAACTAACAGGAGGCATTTGGCCAGTTTATGGATATCCAACTAGATTTGGTTCGACATTCTGGGATGTAAATCATTATGGAGCGTATCTTTCGTCTATGATTTTTGTAACGGGTGGAGTTTTATTGTCTAAACAATACGAAAAGTATAAGAAATTTTTGATTGCAATCATTTCAGTTTCGGTACTTAGTCTATTTTTTACGGGTTCAAGAAGCTCATGGATTGGATTTACTTTATCTTTAGTTGTTTTCTTCTTGCTGCTATTTACTAGTAAAAAAGCATCCTGGTTCTCGTTTGACAAAAAAAATAAATATACTGAAATTCTAAAGTATAAGTGGCATTTGCTTTCGGCCGGTTTTATTGTTGTGCCATTTTCTACTTTATATTTATTGCAGGATTCAATTAGGGCTGCATTTTTATATAGATCTACGTCATTTTTCTCCCATTTATATTTGTTAAAAGCTGGTATATCGGTTGGAATTAGTAATTTCACAACTGGAATAGGTGCGAATGCTTTTCATGCTTACTTTAAGCAATCAGAATAT
>JAUPVU010000032.1 GCA_030916925.1 Patescibacteria group bacterium | reverse complement strand
GCGCCAAGGATCAAGAAGCTCCCGAAATCCTTTTTAAAGAGTTTGGAGTTGCTAATCTTGGAAGATATTGGGGTGCGGAATCTTTATTGAGTGGAACAATTAAAAATAAAGGTACATTGCCCAATCTTATTTCAATAGCAGGGTATTTTGACCATCCTATTTCAGATCCAGGCGTAGGTTTTGAGGAAGGAATACAGTCTGAAATATCAACATTAAGGAATTACCTACTATATGGACCTGGGATAATTCCGAATACTCTGATTACTGAATGCGGTGGATTGAATGGTTTTATGGATATTTTTAAAAAATCCGCTGATGCACGAATTAAGCAGGCTTATCTAATTAACGCCCACGGAAATTCGGATGCAATTTGTTTAGGCAATCATCCAAGAACGGGTAAAGCAAATGCTGATAGCGGAGAGATAAAGAGATCGGATTTCGAAAGTTTAGGAGCGGCTACTCTTGGTCTTAGACCAGATTCGTTTATTATATTAAGTTCATGTAAAACAGGTAAAAAGGGCCAAAAAGGGTCGATAGCTAAAGAGTTATCACGAGTTGCTGGTTGTTGGGTATATGCTTCTGAAGAGAGAGTGACACATTTTGATATTGATATGAGTCCAAGTAGTGATCCAAGATATGATTTAATGCCCAATCTAATGTTTTCTTCTACTAATAGAATGGAAACTGCGGTGAGGGGAAAAGACCCAAGCAAAACTCACATATATGCTTGTGGGGAAGAACTCTAAATATCTCAAATATGGTCCGCTCTGCTTAAACGTCGGACCCTATTTATAGGTTAGGGTATATCATTCTAGAACATGTAGTATTATATTCTTACCATGGCAGACGTAGTTAAAATGCAACCCCAAAGTTTAGATGCAGAAAAGGCAGTTCTCGGTGCCATTCTCTTAGATAAAGATTCTATTATTAAAATTGCGGATTTTTTGGCGCCAGAATATTTCTACGACGACAAAAATAGATACATATACGAGTCTATGATAATTCTTTATGAAGATAGGGATCCAATCGATATTGTTACAGTCACTGCAAAACTTAAGAAGCAGCAATTACTTGATAAAGTAGGTGGAGTTTCAGTAATTACAGATTTGGCCAATCATACTCCATCCGCATTTAATATCGAGGCGCATGCAAAGTTAGTTAGGGATGCTTATATTAGACGAAGACTTATACAGATTTCTTCGGAGTTTGCAGATTTAGCATATGATGAAAAACAAGAAATCGAGAATATATTGGATGATGCAGAGCGTAGACTTTTTAATATTTCATCGCAGAGCTTAAAAGGGGAGTTTGTTTCGATTAGAAAGACGCTTGAAGAAAGTTTCGATTTACTTGATGAGCTCTATAGGAATAAAGACCAGCTACGAGGAATTCCAACGGGATTTAAGTCTTTGGATTCGAAGTTAAATGGATTTAGGCCAGGAAATTTAATAATTGTTGCGGCTCGTCCATCTGTTGGTAAATCGGCGCTATTATTAAATATTGCGCAATTTGCAGCGACTGAACACAAAATCCCAATTGGTATTTTTTCACTTGAAATGAGCACAGTAGATTTAGGAATGAGAATGGTATCAGCACAGGCAAATATTGATGGTTTTAAGATAGCAAGTGGAAAGCTGACTGATGAGGAATTAGCATCATACGGAGAAGCAGCTGGAGTTTTAGCTGATGCACCAATTTACGTTGACGATACGCCAAGTATTTCGATTATGGAACTTAGAACAAAAGCTAGAAGAATCCATGCTGACAAAGGTATTCAAATGATAATCGTTGACTACTTACAGCTCATGCGCGGCCGCAGTATGGAAAACCGCGTACAAGAGGTTTCAGAAATCTCTTGGGGACTAAAGGCCCTGGCAAAAGAGTTAAATATTCCCGTCGTTGCGGCCGCGCAGCTAAACCGTCTAGTAGAGCAAAGAGGCACAAAACAACCACAACTTAGTGACCTTAGAGAAAGTGGAAGTATCGAGCAAGATGCCGATGTAGTAATGTTCTTACACCGTCCAGATGATGAAAACAGAAACGAGGTCACATTATCCATCTCTAAACACAGAAATGGTCCAACTGGCTCAATCTCAATGTACTTTAGGGGAGAAAGAACCAAATTCTACGAACAAGCTTCAAAAGAAGGTGCAGCCCAAGCTAACTAAAACTAATTTCATCTGATATGGTCAATATACGTAATATCCGTGAGTACACATATATCCCATAGTATTGACAGGAGCCGGCTATGGGTTGTATAATGGCTATATGAGTTTACAAACAGGTACGACCAACCCAGAGAATTATAGTGATGATAGCGATATTTTCGAGGAGTTCAGTGAGAATGAACTTTGGGAATCTAGCACTGCTATAGAAGGAGATGACCAGCCAGATAACTTAGGAGATCAATCGGATAGGATGCAAAGAGAAGCTGAGAATTATGATGACGGAAAAGAATCACAACCTCCAATACCTACCAAAGATGATTACATCGATGGGATGATAGAAGATTTGGAATCTGAGAAAGATTAATAACTATTTAAAATTTTAGTTAATCGAAGATCCGCTCTAAATGAGCGGATCTTTCTTTATATAGACGCGGTGAAGACCCGTAAAAAGCCACTTACTTCAACACCTAACATATGCAAACTTGTTAAGCATCGTACCTTAATTTATACTATCCCAGTATGATTAATGTCACCGATCTCCGCAACGGAATAGTTTTCGTCCACTACGGCGAGCCATATAAAGTCCTCGGATACGAGCACATCAAGATGGCACGGGGGAGTGCCGTAATTAAAGTTAAGGTAAAACACCTTTTAACTGGATCCATCAAAGAAATTTCCTTAACCAACGGAGATAAAGTAGAAGAGGCCGAGGTTGAAAACAAAACCATGCAATTCCTGTATAAAGATGACGATAATCATTATTTCATGGATAACATCGATTACAGTCAGTACGAAATTCCTAATGCAAATATCGCGTACGAATCCAAATTCCTAATAGAGGGTAAAGATTTCCAAATTATGCTTTACAAAGGCAAGCCAATTTCCATAATACTAGCTCCTAGCATGTTTTTTAAAATAGAGTCCGCTCCTCCTGCTGTAAAGGGGAATACTGCGACTTCCGCTACTAAAAAGGCAATTATAGAAAATGGTACAGAAATTGAAGTACCTCTCTTTATTAAAGAAGGTGATACCATAAAGATAAATACCGAAACCGGTCTATATGTGAACAGAGCCTAATAAAATGACTCCAGAAAATATAATATACACAATTTCGCTAATAATAGCCGCTTTATTCTTCGCCTACTTCTATTGGAAGGATTCGACAGAAGAAGGATATAGCCCCAATAAAATCTTTGATTCCTGTTTTTTAATGCTATTAGGGGGTTTAATCGGTGGAAAACTAATGTTTAGACCATTAAGCATGGATTATTTCAAATATCAATTTTGGTCTGCTCCGCTCATTTTAGAGGGAGTTTTAATGGGAGGAGGAATCGCAATTGCCATTTATGTTCGTAGAAACGGTTGGGATATGTGGAAAATAGGCGATATGTTAGCGGCGGCTCTAAGTATTTTCTCTGCAGTAATTTTTACCGGGTTTGCGATTGCTTTGCCACTTGCAGATTATATTATATTGTCGGTAGTGTTTTACAGTTTATTTGGATTAATAAGGTATTTGAGGGTTCGAAAACAGTATGGATCAAGTAAGTTGTACTTTGAGCTTAAAAGGTACAATAAGATTCTATTTACGGGGATGTTGTTTTTCGTTTACTTGACCGTATCAAGCATGGTTGCTATTCTGTTTTTAGCCAAAAACTTCAATTTCTCTTCGCACTTTTGGAAACTACAAGTATTATTTTATTTACTGATTTTAGTTGTTTCATTCTTTTTGTTTATAAAGAAACGACGTAAATCAAAAACACTAGAAAATGGCAGATAATTTTTTCGACAAAATTAGACAAATACTTTTACAACGAAAAAAAGAAGTAAAAGATCAAATAAGCGATGTTAAGCAAAAAGATCCGTATATGCAGGAGTATCTGCAAGATGGAACTAGAAATATGGACGAAATGGAAGAAGAAGTAGCAGATTTACAAGAGAGAGTTACCCTAGACGCTATTCAAGAGGATTTAACAAAAGAAAGTAAAGATATCGATGCTGCTTTAAAGAACATCAAAGAAGGTGATTATGGCGTATGCGAAGTGTGTCAAGAAAAAATTAGCATAGAAAGACTAAAAGCAAATCCAACTGCCAAGACTTGCATTAAACATGCCGAATAAAAAAGATTTTAAAATACTTTTCGAGAACGAAGGCTGTTTTGTGTTCGATAAACCAGCCGGTCTTGTAGTAAATGATGCAAACACAACAAAAGACATTCCTACGCTACAAAAACACTTATCCGAAACTTACCCAGAACTATATACTCCTAAAGATGAAAATGAGAAAACTCGGTTAACTGAAGACGGTTATATCTCTGAATTCTACAGCCGAGCTG
>JAUPVU010000031.1 GCA_030916925.1 Patescibacteria group bacterium | reverse complement strand
GCTAGTTATTGGTGGTCCGATAAGATAGTTTTGAAACTCGCTGGAGCCCACCCCGCTGAGAAAAGTCAGTACTATGATTTGTATACAGTGACTGAAAATTTAGCTATTACGGCTGGGCTGCCTATGCCGAAAGTTTATGTGATTGAAGATATTGCGCCCAATGCTTTTGCGACTGGTCGCGATAAAGAACATGCAGTAGTGGCGGTGACCACGGGTCTCTTAAAAATTTTAGATCGCAATGAATTAGAAGGAGTAGTGGCTCATGAACTATCTCATATTGGTAACAGAGATATGCTTTTGTCGACCGTCATTGTGGTTCTGGTAGGTTTTGTGGCTTTATTATCCGATTTTTTTATTAGATCAACTTGGTTTGGTGGAGGTGATAGAGACAATAAAGCCGGAGCCATTTTAATGATTATTGGTGTCGTGCTCGCTATTTTGTCGCCCATAGTCGCGAGCATTATTCAATTATCTATTTCCAGACGCCGAGAATTTTTGGCTGATAGTACTGCGGCACTCCTCACTCGTTATCCTGAAGGCTTGGCTTCGGCATTAGAGAAAATAAGTAGTACCGGACAACCACTTAAAAATGCTCGCAATGCCACCGCTCATTTATATATTGCGAATCCTTTCGGAGCAGAGGGTCGTCAAAAGCTTAATAATTTATTTAGTACCCATCCGCCAGTAGGCGAGAGGATTTCTATTTTACGAGAAATGCAGGTAGAATAATGGGTATGAGTAATAAATTTGAAACTCCATCATTAAATAATGACGAAACAGTAGGTGATTCTTTAGAGAATTTTAGACGAGAAATTGAATCTAAAAAGAATGATCCTGAAAATACAACAGCACATTTCAAAGATCTTCATAATACAGAGTATTTAACTATGGATGATATGAAAATGAATGATGAATTTAAGCGACTTATGAACGCTCCTTATGGAACTTTGGTGGATGAAGATTATGATAGACTAAGTTATGATTTTAGACTTTATGTGACAGATTTAGAGGCGAAAAAAGATAAGTTAACTCAAGAAGAGTATGAATCCAGGAGGGCGTTTTTGGCCTATTTAAGTAACATCTTAGGTGGAGTTTTATTGAAGATTAAAAAGGAAAAAAAATAAAGATATGAAATTTTTAAATCAGATCCAAAACAGTATTTATAATCGTGATTTTTATAAATCACTACTAGCTAAACCTTTTTGGTATTCTTTTAAATATTATTTAAAATTATCACTTTTACTCTCTATAGTTATAACTATAGTTTTCACTATTTTTGCTGTTCCAGATTTACTGCGGGGTTTATGGAAAATAGATACAGAAGTTTTAAATATTTATCCTGATGATTTGGTAGTCACTATTAGTGAAGGCCGGGCTAGTATAAATCAAACCGAGCCTTATGTGGTGCCGCTGCCAAGACATTTAATACCAAAAGAGATTGAAGAATTTGATAATTATCAAAATCTTTTAGTAATTGATACTAAAGTGGGGGCGAGTATTGAACAATCTCTAGAAAGTACTAGTACTATGGCATTTTTGTCAGAGACGCAGATTGCTTATAAAGATATTGATGGTCGTATTTATACTGATTCGATTGCTCCTTTTACTAATATGACTATTTCAGAAGGGGAGTTAAGGAATGTGATTGAACATGTAAGACCTTGGTATAAAGTGTTGGCGCCACTGTCGGTTGTTCTAGTTTTTGGAGCTTCTTTTTATCCATGATTCTACTTCTAGGGTTGATATTGATTCAAAATATTTTTAGCTGGATCTTGTTGAGATTGATGGGAGTTAAAATAGGTGGTCACAATGTAGGCTTTATAAAATCTTTCCAAGTGACTTTACATGCCGTGACTTTATCTTTTGTCCTAATTTCTATTTTAGTTATTTTCGGTGCTCCTACTATTGGCATTTTATTATTTGCTTTAACTCTCGCGATTCTTTACTTCAATTTATGTCCATGTTTAGATACTACAGTATCTAAATAAGTAGTAGGGAGACGTCGCATAGTGGTCTAGTGCGCTCGCTTGGAAAGCGAGTAGGGTGTTACAGCCCTCGGGAGTTCGAATCTCCCCGTCTCCGCAGGAAAAATTGTGTATTCAATAAAAAAACCGTCTTCAGATGAAGACGGTTTTTTGTTATAGCTTCTGAATTTCTTTTAAATCCTGATCAGGGAGATATAAAATTAGTAAACCTAAGATTATACCGCCGATGGCGGTATAAATATGATTATTGCTAAAGAATAAAATATCTATTTCATCGAGCACATACCAAATGCCACGCCAAATTAAAACTAAGCCAATAACTATAGTTAGGTTTTTGGTAAAATAAGCTAGAGTAAAATTTTTCATTTCGATAAGTTATATTTTGATTTTTATACTAAAGATATTACTATATAAGCAGGCAATGATAAAGGAGGTCAATCATGAGCGTATCAGATTGGCATTCGGACTTTTGGAATGCAGCTATTTGGTTGGCTTGTAGAAATGTACCACTTGGTACTGCAAGCCAACAACCGATGGCGAACTTCCTTAAGTAGTATATCAGGCATTTTTCCGCACACACTCAGGGGAGTTTCCTCTGGGTGTTTTATGTTATAATCTTATTTCTATGTATACAAAAGAACAATTGATAGTATCGATCCAGAATGAGTTTCGTATCATTAAGCATTTGGCTGATAAAATCCCAGTGGACACTGAAGGTTATAAGCCAACAGAAGGGCAGCGGACTACTCTAGAGCTTTTGCAGTATCTCTCTATTATTTTTGTTGCCGCAACTACTGCTGTTCAAAAAAACGATACTTCTGTGTTTGCTTTATTTACAGAACGTTCAAAACAGGTAACGCTTTCTAACTTTGCCGAGATGATGGATATGCAGGAGGCGGAACTTGTTGTGCTTATTGCATCATTTACCGATGCTGATCTCGAGACCGTTATCAATTTGTACAACCAGGGTGAAAAGACAAAGGGTGTATATCTCGTTGAATCCCTCTTGAAATGGTCAGCTGCGTATAAGACTCAGCTCTTCCTCTATATCAAATCTTCAGGGAACTCTTCTATTGGCACATCAAACCTTTGGGGTGGTATAGATATGCCATCAACTCTGGTTCAATAATAGATCTATATGCGTATTCTCTATTCCTACCTTAAGAAATACTGGAAGCTTTGTGCACTTGTGCTCATGCTTGCGTTAGTTAACCAGGTTTTCTCGCTCATTGATCCTCTAATCTTCCGGCATATTATTGATGACTATGCGAGTAAACCGCATGAGTATACATCGGCCACATTTTTCAGTGGAGTAGTGTGGTTGCTTGTATTAGCAATAGGAGTTGTTTTTGTTTCTCGGGTTGCGAAGAATTTTCAAGATTACTACCTCAATATGGTGACACAGCGTTCAGGTGCTGATATGTATCAGGCAGGCGTCAAGCATTCTCTAGAACTCCCGTATGAGGTATTCGAAGACCAGCGAAGCGGGGAGACTCTCGGTATATTACAAAAAGCACGCACGGATGCGGAGAAGTATCTCAACCAGCTTATCAATATTGTATTTATATCGATTGTTGGATTTATATTTGTGTCTATATACGCAGCGACATTGTATTGGGGGGTAGCATTAATGTATGCGGCAACTATTCCCATCATTGGGGGTATCAGCTATGTATTGACTAATAAACTAAAGAAAATTCAATCTCAAATCGTTGTTGAGACAACTGCCCTTGCGGGTTCTACTACTGAGTCACTTCGCAATATTGAACTTGTTAAATCTCTCGGCCTTGCCGATCAAGAGATTTCGCGACTCAATACAACTACTGACAAGATTCTCAAACTTGAATTAAAGAAACTTCGATTTGTACGGAGTATTAGTTTTGTGCAAGGAACACTTATCAATCTAATGCGTAATGCGATTTTACTTTTTTTGTTATATTTGATGTTCATACAGATTATTAGTTTTGGTGAGTTTTTCTCTCTTTATTTCTACTCATTCTTTATATTTGGTCCACTTCAGGAAATAGGTACTGTTATTACTGCATACCGTGAGGCACAAGTATCAATGGCAAAATTTAAAGATATTATTGATATCCCTATTGAAGCGACGCCTTCTAATCCAAAAGACCTTGGAAGAGTCGAAACCCTCAGTTTCAGTGATGTGTCTTTTGGATATAAACAATCAAGAACGAAAGCGCTCGACAGTATTTCGTTTGACGTGCATACAGGAGAGACGATAGCGTTTGTTGGCCCGTCGGGATCGGGCAAGACAAGTCTTGTTAAACTCCTTGTTGGCCTCTACAAACCACTTACTGGAGTTATAAAATACAACGGCATATTGAGTTCTGATATCAATTTCACTCAACTACATAGACAGATCGGATTTGTCACACAAGATACTCAGTTGTTTGCTGGGACCATCCGAGAAAATTTACTTTTCGTAAATCCTGCAGCCACCGATGATCAACTCTTTGATGTCCTTCACAAAAGTGCCTGTGACAATCTTCTCGCTCGAGCCGATAAAGGATTGGATACTGTTATAGGGGAGGGCGGAGTCAAAATTTCAGGAGGAGAGAAACAGCGTCTTTCTATTGCTCGTGCACTATTACGGTATCCTGCAATCCTTGTATTTGACGAAGCAACGTCCTCACTTGATTCGATTACTGAAGAAGAAATAACAAAGACAGTGCGAGAGCTTTCTGGTGCGCAGAGTCACCTCACTATTCTTATTGCGCACCGACTCTCAACAATCATGCATGCTGATCGTATTTATGTGCTAGAGAAAGGTCTTATTAGTGAGCGGGGTACCCATGCAGGGCTTCTCGAACAAAAAGGTCTCTATAGCGCGATGTGGCGTCAGCAGGTGGGAGAGCGGAGTTAGTGTCTAGTGTGGCACTGCTTAAATACCTCTGTTCACATTATTAGATAGATCTGATAAAGGCCTATAATACTAATGATATTTTTTTGTATAAAATCAAGGGTTTTTATTTGGTTTTTTATGTTATAATCTCCGACATATGGATACAAAAGAAACAAAACAAGAACGTGATGAGCGCAAAGCTCGAAGCAGAACTATTAAAAAGACTATTTATTTAGGATTGGGAGTGGTTGCTATTTTAGGGCTCGTGTTTGGTATGATGTGGTGGAATCAAAAATTAGAGTCGGCAGATGTAGGGGTGGGGCCGTCTAATGTGGAACCGGTAACCGCTGAAGATCATGTAATTGGTGATGTAGCTAACGCTAAAGCTACTTTGGTGGAATATAGTGATTTTCAATGCCCAGCTTGTGCTGAGTATGAACCTTTAGTCAAAGAGATCACTGATATGTATAAAGACAAAGGATTATTGTTTGTTTATAGACACTTTCCTTTATCTGGTCACATTCACGCTATTACTGCTTCTAAGGCGAGTACTGCCGCCGATAAGCAAGGTAAATTTTG
>JAUPVU010000030.1 GCA_030916925.1 Patescibacteria group bacterium | reverse complement strand
CTTAAGCAGTGGTTAGAAGGACATACTCAATGAAAATAGCGATTAATGGATTTGGTCGAATCGGCAGAGCCGTTTTCAAAATAATATTAGACAGAATAGATCAGGGCTCCCAATTCGAAGTAGTAGCTATAAATGATTTGACGCCACCTGAGACATTAGAATATTTACTTAAGTATGACACTGTCTATGGTAGATTTGAAAGACCAACTTCATTTGATGATACACATTTAGTTGTCGGCGGTAAGAATTACACGGTTTATTCCCAAAAAGATCCATTACAATTACCTTGGAAAGATTTGGGAGTGGATGTTGTTATTGAATCTACTGGAATCTTTACTAAATCTGAATCCGCACGATCTCATATAACTGCAGGAGCAAAAAAAGTTTTATTAACAGCTCCGGCAAAGGATGATGGTTTTAAAACAATAGTTTTAGGAGCATCCGATTTATCTGATATGAGTTCAAACCTAATTTCTAACGCATCATGTACTACAAATAACGTAACGCCACTTTTAAAGGTTCTGAATGATTCATTTGGAGTTGAGAAATCAATGATGACTACGGTGCATGCCTATACAGCTACTCAAAGTTTAGTTGATTCACCGACTGTTAAAGATATGAGAAGAGGCCGAGCAGCCGCGCAAAATATCGTTCCATCTTCAACGGGAGCAGCCGAAGCAACTTCAAAGGCACTTCCTGTTATGACGAATAAATTTGATGGGGTTTCACTCAGAGTTCCGGTAGTTTGTGGATCTATATCCGATGTTACGGCAATTCTTTCAAAAGATGTAACAGTTGAAGAAGTAAACAACGCGTTTTTAGAAGCATCGAAAAGAGAATACTATAGAAATATATTAGCGTTCACAACACAACAGCTTGTATCCACCGATATTATAAAAACTCAATATTCTTCAATAGTTGCAGGGGATTTAACTCGAGTAGTCAGTGGAAATATGGTGAAAGTGATGGCTTGGTACGATAATGAATGGGGCTATTCAAACAGGGTTGTTGACCTTCTGAATCATTGTAAATAAATATGGCAGATAAATTTTTAGTTGCTCCAAGGGAGCACAAGTGTATAGGTTGTAACCTTTGTACTTTATTAAATTCCGTATATGAAAATCGAAAATTGGGAATAAAAGATTCCTCGATTGTTATAAAAGGAAGACCAGGTAGATATAAAATTCAAATCGATTATGGGTCAAAAATTAAGTTCCCAGAAAAGATTGTGAAAATCTGTCCACAAAACTGCTTTGAAGTAGTGCAGGCGAGGGATTAAAAAATGATTTCTTCAAATGAAAAATACTATAAAAACATTCTTCATCTCGATTTAAATGAGCAAGTAGCGCAAACAAAAATTGTTGGTGATGTATACGAATATATTGGTGGAGTAAGTTTGGCTTATAAATTATTAGAAGAATATTATGAAGATAAGCCAATTATTATCACCTCTGGGCCTTTAGCAGGTTATTTTCCTTATATTTCAAAATCATGTTTCTTAACTATCGAAGATAATAAATTTGTCGAAAAATATGGAGGTGGAACTCTAGCAGCAAAGATGAATTATGCAGGCTTAGACGGGATTGTAATTGTCGGAGAACAAAAAACGCCATATATTGATTTAACAGTACTGCCAGATGAAATTACGCTTTCTACTTCAGAAGCTGATAAATACAAATCAGATCTAATAATAAATGAGCACGGAGTATATTCACTTGGATATTTTTCGTTTGGCGATTTTTCTGATATTAAATTAAATCAGATAACGAGTCTTAGTTTAAAAATCGAGTCCAGCTTATCTGTTGATTTAAAGAACATTTACGAATATGAGAATCTATATAATAGTATATTGGATTTATATAGAGAGCTAACCGTAGAACCTAGAAATAATCCGTCTTGTATGGGATGTCCAATGGGATGTGATTTATCAAGCCTCGGTGAAGATGATCAAAACATAGCCATACTACCTCGAAGTTTAATTTCATGTGGATATGCATCAAAGATTTACAAGCAAATCCCTACTGTTTTTGCCTGTTTATCAACGATTGGATATGATTATACTCACAGCGATTTAGAGAAATTACCCGAGATTTTTTCCGCAACACGTGAAAGAATTAGAGGTAAGATGGAAGAAGAGAACAAATGATTTTTATTGCAAATTGGAAACAAAATAAAAATATATCTGAAGTTAAGAATTGGATTGACTCTTTTGGTCATAAATTTAAAGCTACTTCAAATATTGAGGTGGTGATTGCCCCTTCAAGCCCCTATTTACACATGTTAAGTCGACTATCCGATGAGCTTGGTGTAAGTATTGCAGCCCAAGATGTATCGATGTTTGAAAACGGTCCCCAAACTGGTTTGGTAGGAGCAAGTCAAATAAAAGACTTCTGTAAATATGTAATTCTTGGACATTCAGAATCTCGTGCAAGAGGTGAGAGCAATAGTGATGTTTTAGCCAAAATTGATTTATCTTTGAAAGCAGGACTGATCCCAATTGTATGTTTCAAAAATCTGGCTGAATTTTCTTCGGCTAAATCGCATGCGGCATCATCGATGTTTCTTTACGCTTATGAACCACTAGAATCAATCGGAACAGGAAATCCTGCATCTATGGAGTCCATTATTAATATTCAAAAACAAACAGGTCTTTCATCTTTTATATATGGTGGGAGTGTGAGTAGCAAGAATATTGAAGAATATACAAATAGCCCCATCCTCATAGGCTTTTTAATAGGAACTTCGGCATTGGATCCAATTGAATTTAGTTCTATAATTTCTAAATGTTCAAATTAGGTCCCGTCTTAAAATATTTTTTCTTATTAATATTTATTGTTTCAATCATCGCATCAATCTTATTTTTCAAAAATGGAGGTTTAGCAGCTGCTCTATTTAAACCAGTTTCGGTTGTGTCAAAAGTTTTTACTGCGCAAGATATAAAATCCACAGATGGTAGAACCAACATTTTAGTTTTAGGTTTAGATCAAAGATCCCCAGGTAGTACTCAAGGTGGAGTTCTTACGGACACAATTATGGTTGTATCAATTGGAGATAATAATTCAAATACAGTTATGGTTTCAATTCCTCGTGATTTATGGGTTGATGAAATTGATGAAAAGATTAATGCATTGTATGCGTGGAATTATTTCCCATATGAGGGTAGGGGTAGAGATGTAAAAAAAGTTCAAGAAAAAGTTGAAGAAATACTTGGCATTCCAATTCACTACACAGCCCTAGTTGGATTTAGTGCATTCAAAGATGCAATTACAGCAGTTGATGGATTAGATATTGAAGTTGATGAGGCGTTTGTTGATCATTTATATCCAGTAGAGGGAATGGAAAATGCTATTCCAGAGAGTTCAAGATATATGACAGTTAGATTCGAAAAAGGAATGCAGACAATGGATGGTGAAAAAGCTCTTCAGTATGCAAGATCTAGACATTCAGAAAACTTTAATGAGGCAGGCGATTTTGCCAGGGCCAGGCGTCAACAAAAAGTTTTAGTTGCCCTAAAAGACGAGATACTTTCATCAGAAACATTACTTAACCCTAGCAAAATCTCAGAACTATACGAAGCCTATAAACAAAATGTCGAAACCGATATTAGCCTTTCCGAAATTTTATATTTTTATGATATGGTAGGTTCAACAAAGAATCTTAATGTTAAAAAAATCGTATTATCCAACGAATTAAAGAATCCAAATATACTCGGTTCGGGAATGCTAGAATCACCGACCGAAGAAGAACGTGAACAATTCTATAGCGGAAAATATGTCTTAGTTCCAACCGGTCGAACATTTGAGGCTATTAAAACCCTGGTTAGATCATACCTCTTTTGTGATGACTCACAGGCCGAATGCAAATAATCTTTGGCGACGATAAAGTTAAGATTCAATCATATATTTCAAATAGTAAGAATAAATTCGATAAGAGCTTGATATATGAATTTCAAGGATTATCTAAGTCTGAACTGGATGTAAAGGATTTACTTAGCTCTAATGCCCTCTTTGATGATAGAGATAAACTTGTAATCGTTAAAGTAGAGCAAGCCGATAAATCTAGAATTGTTGATTTTATAAAACAAACAGAAGTTCTTGTTAACAAAACTACTCTTCTTTTTGTACTAAGCTACAAATTAGATGCGGCCACAACAAAAATATTACCGAAGGAAGTTGAAATAATTAAGTTTGAAGAAAAGTTTGATTCACAATCCTTCGATATTTGTGATTGTTTATTCATTCGTAATGACAAAAAATCGGCTATTAGCAAATTACTTAATATTCGGGAAGATGATGCGACAGTTTTTATGTTTGCTAGTTTAGCCCAGACTTATGTGAGAAATATTTTGTCTATAAAATTAAAAAATGAATCATCGACAAAAATTAGTCCATTTTTTAAAAGCAAATTACAAAACTCTAAATTAGAAATTTCTTCCTTGAAAAAAATTCTAGAGGATATTTATAAGTTAGAATTTGATATGAAATCTAATTCTTATAAGTCTAAATTACAAGTGCTTCAAGATTTTATGATATACTCATTTTAGCGTTAAAACAGCTCTGCCCAGCTCTACTATAGGATAAGTAGGCGGTGGATTATACTTATGAAAACTTCACCAGAATTTTTACAAAATAAAGAGCATATTTTACTAAAAATAGTTAGATCGACATTGGCACTAGCTTTATTCTTAACTGGACTTTATTTACTATCACAAAACGTCATTATTCCAGTTTTTGTTAGTTACGCATACGAAGAGCAAAAAGATCCAATTATTAATCCACTTCAGAAAGTTACATTAAGCGTTCTACCAAATCAGGATCAAACCAATGGTTTCACATTCAACGAATTGGAGTATCAAGCAAAGAAGCATAGAGAGCTAACTCAATATGATGATACAGCGGATGTTCCAATACTAAAGAAAGACGATGTTGATTCTAAGGGTGAGGAGGATGAAACTCCTAACTATGGTGGCCCTCATAGTTATTTCTACCTAACGATACCAAAACTAGATATAGAAGATGCGTTAGTTCAAATAGATTCAGATTCAATGGATCCACAAGACTCGATAGGTCATTTTGAGGGAACTTGTTTGCCTGGTGAAGGGTGTAATTCGTTCATTTATGGACATTCCACTTATTCTTACTTTAAAAATCGTTACAAAGAAGGGGATTATACGGCTATTTTTTCGAAATTAGAGGATTTAGATTATGGAGATGAGTTTATTATTAAATATAAAGGTAAAGAATATAGATATATTGTGGATTTTTCAAAGATTCAAGACCCCGAGGAAGTTGATCCTTTAGGAAACCCATATCCCAATACGCTTGGCAAACACGAAAGTACTGTTGAATTGTTTACCTGCGTTCCTCCAGGAACAACAAAGTACCGATTATCAGTAATTGGTAAGCTAGTTAAATAGGATTAATCTTCTGAATTTAATATAAATTGTATGAATAGAGGATAATCGTCAGCATCCACCTCTGAGTCACGGTTAAAATCATATCTTAAATCTTTATATATAAGAGCTTCTTTAAACTCAGCGATAATGGATTCACCAATAATGCTTGTAGTCTTTCCTAAGGTCTCCGCAGAGTTAGTTTTATCACTACGTTCTACAACACTTTCAAATCCTGAATACTGTAAGTCCTTTTTAGGAGTAGCTGGTTTATTGAAATCTTCTTCAAGTACCGTATCATTTATCTGCTCAGGAGAAGGAATCGGTTCCAG
>JAUPVU010000029.1 GCA_030916925.1 Patescibacteria group bacterium | reverse complement strand
GTAGGGTAGGGAAGTCAAAAATCTGCTAAGCTGATAAGGTTACAATATAAAATAATAATAATATCCAAAATGAAACGCACAAAAATAATTATCACTCTCGGACCAGCTACAGAAACACCTGAAATCATAGAAAAATTGATACATGCAGGTGTAAATGTTTTTAGATTTAATTTAAAACATAATGATTATCAGTGGCATGGTGATAAAATCGCACTTGTTAGAGAAATTGCTAAAAAATCAAATACAGAAGTCGCGATTTTTGCAGATTTACAGGGACCAGAACTTAGAATCGGAAACTTTCCAACTGGAATTGAAAAAATGAATTTAGAGGAAGGCCAAACAGTATATTTAACTCCAAGAAATATTCCAGGTGAAATATGTATTCCTTTTAGAGATGTAAATTTAATTAGTGGAATCGAAAGAGGAAATAAAATCCTAATTGACGACGGAAATGTTGAATTAGATTTTCAATCTAAAACTGCAAATTATATTAAGACGATTGTAATAGAGGGTGGGGAACTGGGACCTAGAAAATCAGTAAGTATTCCCGATGCTACTATAAATGTTCCAACTCTACTTGAAAAAGATATAAAGGATATCGAATTTGTAACTAAAAACAGCGTAGATTTTATAGCCTTATCATTTGTCAGAGATGAGCATGACATTACGACATTACGTGCAGCAATAAAAGCCCATGGAGGCGATCAAAAAATAATAGCAAAAATTGAAACATTGAAATCGGTAAACAACATTCATGAAATTATTAGTGCAAGTGATGCAATTATGGTTGCACGAGGAGATTTAGGAGTTGAAATTCCTTACGAAAAAGTTCCAAAAATCCAAGAGATGATAATTACCGAGTGCCGTAAACACTACAAACCAGTAATCGTGGCCACTCAAATGCTTATGAGTATGATTAAAAATCCACTTCCATCACGGGCAGAGGTCGCTGATATTGCTCATGCGGTTATTCAAAAGACTGATTGTTTAATGCTTTCTGATGAAACAACAATTGGCGATCATCCAGTAAAAGCAGTAACTGTCATGGCGAAAATTGCACGTTTTAATGATTCACATGATTTTGGAGTCAACACATCTCGAATTGATTTTGATTCTGATACATATGAAGAAATGGTAATCGCAGCTTCTGTAAGACTTAGTAGAGAAAAACCTAATAACGAAAAGTCAGAAATAAAAGGATATATTGTTTTCACGGAATCAGGAAAATCGGCAAGGGTACTTTCGAGATTTAGATCTAATCTTCCCGTATACGCATTTACATCTCATCACTCAGTTGCAAGAAGATTGAACATGTCGTATGGAATTACGCCTTTTCATATGAAGTTGCACAAAAATCCTGTTAATAATATTAAAGAAGCTTTATCCACCTTGAAAAAGAGAAACCTAATCGACGCTGGCAATCGAATGATCGTTATCTTCGGTCAAAACGTCGGGGAATTAGAATCAAACAACACGGTCAGTATTGTACAAGCCTAAGTAACCTGCATTCTATGAAAGGAAAAATAACTCAACTGAAGTCCGAACGAGTGCCTTTTTGCAGCTAGTTCCAATTTACCTCATTTACTTCCCATGAAACTTCTCGTGAACTTCCTTTAAATGTTTGTTTGTAACGTGAGTATAAATCTGAGTGGTAGAAACATCCGCATGGCCAAGTAATTCCTGAACTGAACGAAGATCAGCTCCAGCAATTAGTAAATCAGTAGCAAAACTATGCCTTAAAACGTGAGGGGTTACATTCTGGGATATTCCTGCTTTGAGAGCATACTTTTTTATTAGCCTTTGAACTGATCTTGGAGTTAAGCGCAGTGATTCTCCCTCTGGATCATTTAATTCCATTGATTTGCCACTGTATCTAACAAAGAGTGGTTTAAAGCTATCATTTCGAGTTGATTGATACTTCCGAATCCATCCTGCAGCTACATCAGATAAATAAACAGTTCGAACTTTTCGTCCTTTACCAATAACCGCAAATTCTTTGCGCTCTAAAATTTGAGGAGTAATATCATCTCGGTTTAAATGAATTAATTCGCTAATACGTAAACCTGTGCTAAACAATGTCTCAAGTATGGCACGATCACGAATTCCACTTTTTTTACTTAAATCTTGAACTTTGAACAAGTCAGTAACTTGATCTGGCGCCAAAAACTTAGGCACTCGAGGATCTTGTTTACCCAATATAATTTTGTCAGGGGGAAGCGTGTCATTTAAGTTCACTTCGATAATTAAGTAGCGAAAGAACGACCTTAGTGCTGTTAAATAACGATTTTGAGTATTTCTTTGAATCGTTTCATTATGTCGCTTATCGCTAAGTCGTCTGTTTAAATACATACGAAATTCACGAACAACATCTTGATCTATCTTTTTATAAGAAACACTTTCAGATGAAAAATATTCTTTTGCCCAAGATTCAAATGACTTAAGGTACAAATGATACATTTTTACGGTTCCTTGGGACAAATTGCGATCTACTTCGCAGTACTGCAGAAATTGATCGATTAAGTAACCAATATCATTTTTGTTTGCGGAGTGATTTTGATTTGGCATGGCAGTTACTTAAGATTACGACGTTTACTTAACTAGGTCAAATTAGTCAGAGATGAAAATAAACTCTTATTGGAAATGATATTAATTGTTCAAGCTGGTTCCAGTCGGTTCTAGAGATTCCAGTAAAAATTCCTGGGATTAAGGACCTCGTGTTTGGATTCCTGGCTTTAAAAACTAACAACCACCTAAAATAGCTCGGCAACAATTTTAGCCTTATTCCTCCAGGTATCTAAGTAGCCAATATCGAATATAAAGGCCTTAAAACGGCGATAAACGCTATGTTTTAAGCACAAAAACAAGCTAATTTAGCTTATATTTAAAATACGGTTAAGAAGCCAGATATGACAAATATTCTTAATAAAATTTAATAAAAGAAACTGAGCAGGCTAGGGAAATTGGAAATAAATTAATAAATAGGTAATTAAATAGATTATAAAAAAATATTCCTGGCGACAATTTTGGAATAGATATATGTAGAGTAGGGTCATGATTTGCGTATACTAAACTCGTCGTAATTTGTATGTTTAACGACGTCCTGTACCGAGATTCAGGACATGGCATATTTCACAGGGAAAATAACAAAAAGGGGGAAATTCAAAGGAAATCCTCCATTTTTCTAATTAATTCAATTTAATTAAATTAATTACAACTCTATCTGGAAATATATCCCAATTAATTAACGATTAATAACTGAGTAAGTTTAGAACCTAGGAAATATAAGAATTATCCACAAATTAAGAAATATAGACCTATAGTGTCAAAGTAGGACAAACTGCCAGGCACCTTTTATACGACAATGATAGCCCTATAGTTTTCGGGTACTATTCCCCTACTCTGCCTGTATTTATGAGATGAAAAACGCGATAAATAGCGATAGAACAATCAAAAATACAGATTCTAAAATATATTTTGTGTTCACATTATGCACTAATAAATTCTGAATTAGGTTCATTAGGATGTAGGTTGTGACGCTTAGGATAATAGAGCTCGCATAAGCTTCATAAGGAAAGTACATTAGCACGATAGATAGTTGTGTAATGACTAGGACGGCGAAAAACGAGATGGACTCTATCTTTACAAGGTTTTTCGCCTTTAGCTCCCCTATTTTTTCATCTAAAAAGAACCAACGAATAGTGTAAAAAATTAAATAGTAATAAACAAAAAATAAAATTGATTTAATAAGCAGGTTAACAAGTGGCAAGTTTGAAAATATAATTAATTTGTAATTTACCGTAGCAAACAAAAACGACCCCATAATGGTGGTGATAAATACGATAAGTCTGGCAGGCTGTATTAATGGTATGTTCTCATTTACCTTCTCCGCTACGATATAAATATTAAAAGATAATAGAAGACCATAGATAACGCCACCCATTCCTAGAAAATAAATCGCCTTGATGTAATTATCTAAATTAGGAAATGCGAATGGGAAAATATATGCACATATAACAAAAAGAGAAAGATAAATGGCTTTATCCAGAATATATGTACCTTTGTGAACCTTATAGAACGCTGCCAGCGATACTAGAGTGGATATCGTTACAATCGAAAGATATACATATACATTTGTAATATCTAGCAAGATATCGCAGATAATACCTGTTAACGAAAATAACAAACCAAATCCTAAATAAGTGAGTTTCTTATTAAACGTCATGATTGAATTATAGTTGCTAGACTGATTTTATACAGTGGCAGATTGCTAAAGCTAACGCGTCAGATGCATCGATTGGCTTGATTTTTTCCTTTAGGCAAAGGATTGTTTCGATTTTTTCGCGAACCATATCTTTTTCGGCGCGGCCATATCCAGTAAGTGTTAATTTGGCTTGTAACGCAGTGTATTCGAAAACAGGCAACTTGTACTCTCCAGCAACCAAAAGATAAATTCCTCTTGCCTGACCGACTTGAATTGCTGTCTTAGCGTTGGTATTAAAGAATAATCTTTCAATAACCATAACGTCTGGCTTTGTTCTTTCAATTATTGATGCAATACTACCGTGAATTTTTAACAAACGATCCTGCATAAAGTGGTCTTTGTCAGTTTTAACCTGACCATATTCGATGGATCTGATTTTATCCTTATTAAACAATTCAACCACACCAAATCCAGTTGTTGCTGTACCGGGGTCTATTCCTAGGATAATCATTATTCTGACTCCTCATCGTCATCCGAATCGGCATTTGTATCTTCAAAATTGGTGAAGATATCGACTACATCATTTAAACCGCCAAGTTCATCGGTCAATGCTATTAGTGTATTTCTGCCAGCTTCATCAAGTGGAATTTTAAAAGTAGGATTATCAAAATCTCCATTGGCAAATATGTATGCAACAGAACCTGCTTCACCTAAGGAACCTCCATGGTCGTTAAACGCATGCCTTACTTCGGAAACAGTTCTATTTTTATTATCTGTTAGGCATTTAACAATCACGGCAACTCCTCCTGCGGCATAACCTTCGTAGGTCGCTTCTACAAATTGAGTTCCCTCTAATTTTCCTGAACCTTTTGCGATAGCTCGTTCAATTCGTTCTTTTGGCATATTCATTGCCTTGGCTTTATCAACTGCTGACCTTAAGGATGGGTTTGCATCAACATCACCACTAGTTTTTGCAGCCGTTATAATGTCTTGAACTAATCGAGTAAATACTTTACCCTTCTTAGCATCCATTAGACCTTTTTTCCTTTTAATATTTGACCATTTTGAGTGACCGGACATATTTAGTAATCAACTAACACTAAAGTGGCTTTAGTACGAAATATTTCTGAATTGTATCCACCATTAACTATTAAATCTGAGAGCTTAACGACATTAGTTATTTGAAGCGTATCTGCTAGCAACCTAACTGTGTTTAAATTCTCATCATCGACTATTATAGTATTTTCTTCAAAATCTGTAAAAGAATTCTCTGCTCCTAACACGTTTGATCCTATATTTTTAGCTAATCTGTTACCCCAGCCCGCTAATCCAGGTATTTTTGGATCATTTGATGCATTTAATACGAAGACTTTTATTCCTTCTTTTTTAACTTCTGCGTATTGAGTGGACTCCTGCCACAGTCTATCCCACTGCTCATTATCTAGTAGCTCATATGTACTCAATCTGTGATAAATAGACGAATTACTCGACGTATTCTTAATAAACTTTAAAACAGAGAAAGTATCATCAACACTTAAATTGGTCTTAACCCCATCTCGAAATGTTAATAAAGATCTTGGAACCTTAACACTATTCTTTAAACGTAGATTAACTGCCAAATCATTAAAATCGATTCCCCCATATATGTCGTTAATTTCTGTATAGGTTGCTTCATCAATTATAATGTAACCGTCAATTTTGACGGCCAAATAATTAACAAAAAAATCTTTTAAATCTGAGGTGAAATGAGTTTTATCGGAAAAGGATTTACTGTATATATCCTTAAGTTTAAGTGTATTTTTTTCATTGTCTTTGATTGGAATTGTAATTTCTTCTTCCGTTGGGAAGTCGTAGGTATAATATTTGCCGGCTTTATCGTCGGCTTTAAATAAAAATAATCTCTTTACTTCCCCATGCTCACTATAATCGCTGACGTAAACAATCGCTATATTTGTTGTGAAGTTTTCTGTATCCCATACAGAATTTGCAAAATATTCATCCTCTGAAGCTTTAGTAAATGGCGCATTAATAAATTTATAAAGACCAACTGATACCATGACAGCTACGGAAGCTATGACAAGTAACATTCCTAGTGCAGTACGCCATAGATGCTTTTTAACGGTCTTTACAACCTTTTTACTGCCGTAAGCACGCTTTTGTACTACTCCACGTGAAGATGACCTAGAATTAGCGAGGGTTCGTTTAGCATATAATGGCTTGTTACTTCTTGTCTTGGGCATGATTTATTATCTAATGATAACAAATTATGATTAGCACTACACCCTTTTATTAGAATTTACTTAAGATTGTCGAGGACACTCTGCAAATCATCAGGTAAAGGAGCACTTATTTCGATTGGCTCATGACTGATTGGATCTGAGAATTTAATATAGAATGCGTGTAAAAATTGTCTATCAATTCGATCTATATTTCTTTTATATCTATTTTTTCCAGAATATAAAAAGTCACCAAGAACTGGAGTATTTAGAGCGGCCAAATGAACTCTAATTTGATGAGTTCTACCAGTTTTTGGATAGCATTCAATTAGGGAATATTCCTGCCCTTCTTCGTCTTTAACGATTTTTATAATTTTTCCATGGGTAACGGCTTCTTTTCCATTTACATCTACTGCAAATTTTTCTCTATTCTTTCTATTGCGAGTAATGGGAGCGTTTATTTCGAATTCAGTTTCTGGTTTGCCATCCTTTAATACACCATAAACTAATACTAAATATTTTTTGACGACTTCCCTATCTTTAAACTGACGTTGTAACTCTTCAAAAGCCTCCCATGTTTTTGCAACAATTATTACGCCAGAGGTATCTTTGTCTAATCTGTGTACAATTCCAGCTCGGCTGTAGAATTCAGAGATATAACCGTCTTCAGTTAACCGAGTTTTCTCATTTTCATCTTTAGGAGTATATAGTTCTGGGTAAGTTTCGGATAAGTGTTTTTGTAGCGTAGGAAT
>JAUPVU010000028.1 GCA_030916925.1 Patescibacteria group bacterium | reverse complement strand
GCTCTTCCGATCTCTCTGGAATCCTAATATCGAAATTAGATTTGTTATTTTTTGTAAGCCAATCCCAACAATACCCCGCAACTAACCTAGCCTTATTTTTTTCTTTATTCTTCTCAAAAATTTCATCTCTTAATTTATTTGGATCATCAAAAACTTTGAAATCGTAATTAAAATTGTCGAAGTTTATATTGGCTGTATCTCTAATTTGTAATATGCGATCTAGCCAAGCAATATAACCATCTGATCCACTACATCTGAATTGCGAAGATAGTTCCGCTTGATGGACAGTTGCTCCAAGTTTAGTTGCCCAACTTTTAATTGTTTCCGACTCTCCAATATCGTGCCAAGTAACTTTTTGGTTCTCATCAATAAAGAAGATTGAACATTTCGAAGCTTCAATAATTTCTTTAATCTGATTTTCACCAAGATTTTTCATCATTCCAGATTTCTCATTTAAGCGATGTGCTTCATCCACTATTAAAACATCAAACCTATTCTTATCTGCATTTATGAAACTACCTGATCCGGTAAATAGATTGCTTATTTCTGATTTTCGGAATGATCCAGTCAAAACACTTTCATATACATCCCTAGGTGCAGCATTCTTTGTTACATACTGACTAAACAATCCGAGTTTATTTAACTGAACTAAAAGATTTATGGCTACAACTGACTTACCAGTTCCTGGACCTCCAGCAATAATAAAAACATTTTTATTGTTTGCCGTAGATTGTTTTGCAATTTTCATTGCAGTTTCATACACGACTTTTTGCTCATCAATCATTACAAACTCCTCATTTCCTCTCAACATTTTGGATAAACTATCTGTTAAGGCTTTTGAAGGTTTTATTTTTCCATTTTCGATTTTGTAAATGATCTTGTTTTTATCTCCGTGTTTAATAAAAGATTTTATAAAATCTTGAAGCTTTTCTTTTTCCTCATCACCTTGTAAAAATATAGGAGCTTTCTCTATATATTCTTTGTAAAAGTCGTGGCGAATAACAGTGTCTGGAAAATAGTTATGTAGATACGCGCAAGGTTGTAAATTTATATTACCTTCATAAACAGCCTCGTTGAATCCTTTAAGAAGAGTTACATACGCCCAAGCTTGATATGAAGGATGACTAACTTCTCGCCCATTATAAAAATCTGCTTCCACAATTCCGTCCATTTCACTTAAACTTACTTTTTGCCATTGCTTCAATTCAATGACTATCGCATTATCTCTATTGTATTCTCCCTGACCTGCTAAAATAAAATCGATTCTTTTAGAAGTCATAGGAATTTGATATTCAATCGCAACACTTGAATCACCTGGGATTTCGCCATCTCTTAAAACATCGTACATATACCTTGCGCTGGATTTCCATGAATCTTGTTCTGATGGTCCAACCCCCATACCTAATCCTACCTTCACACCATCGAGGATAATATTATATATAGAGCCGGAAGCGACATGATCTAAAAAAGTTCTCTTATCAGACTGGTAGACAATCATATTTATAAATTAGTTACTAAGAAATTTCACGAATTCTGCGTTGTGCGTTGAAGACAATTTCCCTTCTTTCAATTGTCTCAAAACTTCTATAGGTTTCTTAAATCGTCCCGAGGAAGCAACTTTATCAAATCCAATATAAGTCTCCAGATCTACTGGGAAGTTTTTCATCTCACCTGTAAACTTATTTTTTGCATTGAGGAGGGCCGCATTCCAACTAATTTGATTAGGAGTTCTGTCGGAGTCTCTGTCATACATAACCGAATGTTTAATACCAAACTGCTCACATAATCCCATAAAATAAGAAATATTACTTTTGCCTCCACAGTCGACGATATATGAATTTTTATCGAGATGATTCTCCTTTGTGATGTAATTCAGAAAAGCTTTATCTGACGATCCTTCTACTAAAATCACCCTATCTACGAAAAACATTATGTTCCTATCTGGATTGAGCCAAAGCACAAAATCAAAATCTGTCGCATTTGTGTTTAAGTCATTCAAAAAGGATTCTCTTGCACTATATTTAACCGAGATATCCGATTCCTTGATAAACCTTGAAATACATTTGAGCGATTCCTGTTTTGCGCTTATAAGATTGGGAGAATGCGTGCATATAATCACCTGACTATTTGAGGTTTCTGATAATGCTTCAAGATTCTTTAATAATTTACATTCTTGATCATGATGTAAGAGGGCTTCTGGTTCTTCATATAACAATAATGTCATCTCGCCACTAAATTTCTTTTTATCTGACTTACCTTTCATACTCTCTATCTCAGACCATAAAAGAAGTAAATTGTTAACAACTGAGCGTTGAGCACCAGATCCTAAATTCATTGGATCCTCCTCTACTCCAGTCTCGGTTGAAATCAAACGTAGTTTTGCACCCGAGAGAATAATATCTTCTGGGGAGGGAGCAGATATTGATATCTGCGACTTTAAGCCCCATCCATGAAGCCTCATCGAAAGGTTTTCTTCGATCTCATTTATACTCCTAAATTCACCGTTTGATTTCACTGGACTTTTTAAATCCTTAGCAAACGTCTCTGTATCTTTAACTAAAGTATTCCATGAAGGTAAATCTGTTAATGTCTCTGTAAGAATACGACTTATAAGTTTTGAGAATAAAGATGATTTTGTCTTTTTTAATTCTTCCCCAAGATCTTGAATAGCGGGGATATAAATAACTGTACCAAGTTTACCTACTCCAACATTCTTCGCTCCAAAAAAATCGTCCTCTGATTCCTTTATATCAGAAGTTGCTTTATCGATTACAAAACCATGTGATTCACCTTTTAAAGAATCTCTATTATACCGTTTAACAACACGAAGCAAATTGTCGGGTAATTTATATTGTTCTGGAAGCTGAGAAAACTCGCCATCTGAAAGAATATATTCGATATCAATTTCTATCGGTCTATTTAGCCTGTCTTTACGACAAAAATCCTCTAATTTTATATCATACTCTCCATAGAAAGCCCTGATTGCATGCATAACCGAAGACTTGCCTGCGTTATTCTGTCCCACAAGTGTCCAAACGTCGTGAAGTGGACCAGAAATTGTAACATCTTTTATCGACCGAAAGTTGTTAATTTTTATACTCTTAATTTTCATCTGTTTATTTTCTCAGCACTACTTACAATCGTATCAATATCTACAACTCACTATATTTCGTATGCTTTCCTTTAGATTTTTCGACAGGATACTTTTTATCGTTCTTTTCTAATTTATCTATAAAAGCTTTTTCTAAATCAATATCAAAAACATGACTCATAAGAAGCAACCAATATAAAACATCTGCTAATTCCTCACCTATTTCTGTTTTATGAGTTTTAACATGTTCTAACATTTCAGCTTCGTTTTTCCATTGAAAATGCTCCATTACTTCGGCGGCTTCTAGCATTAACCCAACTGCTGAATCTTTTGGATTATGAAACTGTTTCCAATCCCTATCATCTCTAAATTTAATGATCTTTTTAATCAGCTCAGTAAACATATCTGCAAACATTATACACTCTTAAACAAAGCTAATTTCTTAATTCGTGGTAACTTTTTAATTTCTACTTCTCTTTTTAAAGCTTCATTTATTGTGTCAAAGGATTCTTCATACACTAGGGTTACAGGTCGTCTTCCGGATGTGTATTTTGCACCAAGTTTTGTACTATTATGATGGAAAATCCTGTTGGCAACATTATTGGTGTTTCCACAGTATAATGTTTTATCTGAGCATTCAAGAATGTATACGAAGTATTTCACGAAAATAGTTTAGCAGGATTACTGGATATGTTGTTTATTGCTTGGTGTTTTGACTTTCGAGTATTCGGATAGCTTTTCTAAATTCTATTTTTTTCTTCAAAGAGTTCTGGCTTAAGTTTTTCTAAATCATTAATAATTTGCGTTGCTTCCTCTTCTGTTAGGGATTTATCTGTTGATGCTCGATTATTTTCAATTTCTATAACTTTACCTTTATGAATGGAATAAAGCTTTGAGAACTCCAACAGTTTACTATAAATATAGTCGATATATTTTTCTTTCATCACAACCTTATTAAATTTATTGATCTTCAAAAAATGCGGATTTCTTTCTGCATAATATCGAATATCTTTAGTTGCATCTCCATCGTTATGCAATACACTATTTCTGATTAATCTAAGAAACTGTAAATCTGCTAAAAATAGATGGCGTAACTTACGTTCATTAGGATGTTTAATTAAATTTAAAGCATGCTCGAACTCAACAAAAAGCTTTATATCTTTTTCCCTGTCAGGGAAGACATAAATATCAGTATTAGTAGAAATATCCTTCAAACGTTTTCTAACTTCCGTCTCTAACAACGAATATGCCTGAATAACCCTATAAGTAAGTAGATCTTGTACTGTCGATGCCAATTCTGGATCCTTAAATTCTCCATCATTATTATGGACTTGATTATATAGCCATTTATCAAAAATTAGTGAGGTTCTATTAAATATTTTCTTGAGAAAGGATTTCATTTTAGTAATTATTATATTTAAAATACTAATTGGCGGAGGGAACAGGATTCGAACCTGCGAGTGCTTTCGCACACACGCTTTCCAAGCGTGCGCCTTAAACCGCTCGGCCATCCCTCCACGCTTCGTAAATTATATCCTAAATAACTTAGGGCATATATCCAATTCAAGATTTTTACCACAATCCATGATGATTTTTACTGATGGCGATTATTATAGGCTATCTTAAACACTGTTTCAAACATATTGAGAACAATTTGGGGGTTTTCAGATTGTAGTATTAACCCTATAATAACAAAGTGATAATAGCAGGATCACAAATTGAAACTGAATATCAAACAGATCCAGTATTCCCAGATTGTTATCAACAACCCACTACTGAGTTGCTCAACGATTTATATTCGATCAATAACGAAACAAATCCTAAAGGAGATTTAGAATTGAACGTTGCATCTGTTTTTTGGCAACAAATTAATTTGGCTAGAATCGAGAATAATTTAACCGATCCATCACAAACTAGATTAGTTCAAATTGGAACAGATAGTTCGATGAGCGGTTCCTTCAAAGAAAAATATAAAGGCCTATATACTCTAGTATCTTTTGGAAGTCTTGGAATCGTGGAAGCGTCTCGACAAGCCCTAACTGAAGCAAGAACTTATATAATTCCTCTTGAAAAAATACCAGACCAGGTTAGTACCGTAAATGAGGCATACGCTCAATATAGACTTCGAGTGTTATCTGCCAACCTTTTACTTCAACTTATTGATGAAAAGAGTATTGAGGCAATTACAGTACCACTTACTCTTGCATCCAGATATGCAACCGAGGCTCTATCAATAGCTGCTTCTCAGCTCTTATTATCTCAAGCTGAATCATTGGCAAAACTAAATGCAACAATTGCCGAATTAGAGGGAAAACATCACTTAGCAAATGCACTAACTCAACAGGCCGAGAGATTTAAAATCCTACATAGAAAAGATCCACAGCCTACAGGTGTAAGAAGGATTCAAGTAGCTTTATTAAATTTTAGTAACAATACCCTTTTTTAGAAATTTCTAATAGAATGCTAAACTACCAATATGTCTAAGTTGTTTCTACATCTTTGGTCGTTAATCAAAAAACCTAAGAGAAGTGAACTCGTACCTAGTCATCAAATATATACTCTTTGGCTACTTAGAATACTTACATTATTAACAGGCATCTACCAACTGTTTTGGGGTGAATTTACAATTGGATTCATTACTCTATTAACGTTTGCCATCATCACAACTCCAACGATTTTTACTAGAAATTCAATTAAGAAATTGCCGATCGAACTAGAATTAATATTCTTTGTGATGGTATTTTTTCAATTCGTTCTAGGAGAGGCTAATCACTTTTATATTAATATCCCTTACTATGACAAAATAATTCATACTTTATTGCCACTACTTATTGGATACACAACTTTTATATTGATGTATACAATGTGGTACACAGATAAGCTTGATACCTCACTCAATGTAATGTTTGTAATTACCTTTTTAATCGCAATGGGAATTGGGGCGGTTTGGGAAATTTTAGAATATCTAAATGATGTTTATTTAGTACCCCTTATTTCTAACTGGCATCATTTTCAAGGATCAGCTACTGAAAATCAATTTTACGATACTATGCATGATTTAATTGCTGATATGGTTGGAGCAGTTATGGGAGCTACCTTAGCCTATTTTTATATTGCCAGAACTAAAAAATCAAAAGGCTCAAGAAAATTAGAATTAATAAAAGAAGTAGCAAAAGAGATACTTGTATAAACCCAACGTCTATTTACATTCAAAACAAGTCGCAGTATTATTCCTGCAAATGATTAACACACAAACTATCGAACCAAGTACATTAAGCCCAGATAATAGACATAACGTATTAAGTACTTTCAATAGGATGCCATTTAATGCGCACCAACCAGATCAAGAGTTGATGACCGATTATCTGGAAATGGGTCAAGTCCTTTCAGGTATTTATGGTAATCAGGTAGGCGATGTGGTAAAAAATACTGCGAATGATTATCTAGCTTTTACAAGAGCGGTTGAAGCGTATACATCCATGACAATTGAAGAAATGGAGCTTAATAGAAGTGCGTTACTTAGGGCAGTTTTTGCCAGAGATATGCTATCTAATGCGTTGCTTCTTGACATGACTGACGAAATTTTAGGATTTCTTCCAATGAGGTTTAACAAGAGATCTGGTTCTGAAGTCATCCGAGAATTAATTGAAGTCGCAAAGACAGAAGAATACCAATTTATTAGCAGATTGGTAAATATTATCAAATCCTGTATAGATCAAAATTCGGACGAAACTGAAACGCCAGATTTAAATGGAGCAAATACATATGGAGAAAGAATATACACGGCAATGGAATCTGCAGACCCGGATGCAGATGATTTACTAAGACAATTTATTATTGAGCATACCTTATATAATGCCTTAAGGAGCAATGTCGAACCATTACTAGAACCAGAAGGAAGTAACTACTCGCTAAT
>JAUPVU010000027.1 GCA_030916925.1 Patescibacteria group bacterium | reverse complement strand
GCCGTTAAGAGTTTGATCAATAAAGTGGGGTAGCCTTTTATTTATATAAGCAGTTAGTAAAATGCTCATTTCAATGGCTTTTCTTGGAACAATTCTCGTGGCTTGCAGTACCACTAAATCATTTTCTTCTATACCAAATTGCAGCAAAAAGTCTGAATTAAAATCATCAATTCCAGTTTTTGTATGACTAAAATCTAGATAGTCGCCAAGTACCGTGCTGGATATTTTATGAATTTCATATAATCTTTTTGATGCAATGGTGTTAATGACTTCGTGTCTGACTTCACTCGGAGTCGGAAATATATCCTCTAAAATCTTTGGTAAATCTGCATTTGAAGAATTTATAAAATAATCACGTTCAAAATAGAAATCATGATTAACGCAGACTGTATTAACATTAAATTTCTCAATTGTTTTTTTAAGGGCATAGGCACACCATAATAATAATGGAAGACTAAAAATATTATGAACAATTATTAGGTCAAATTTTTCTGCTTCAAAGATTTTATCTAATTCGATTTCGACAAGTTCTTTTCGTTCATTGAAAGTTTTTTGAAATGCGATTTGTTCAATCTTTTCATCCTTAATTGTTTGATTAACCAAGGTTCTATTAATTTCGTCATCAATATCAAAATCTTTTAGAATATAGGATTTTTGTGGTATGGTTTTATCGAATTTCCCCCCAACAACTACAACAGTATGACCAAGTGATTCAAGAATATTTATACGTTTTTCAATCTCAAGGCTAACCCCGTCTGTGCTAGCAATTTTGTAATGAAAAATACCGATTTTCATAAATATAGTAAAATACTCATTAATTATTTATTTATATCTTAATCATGACACAAAAATTAAAAGATTTCGTGGATTTTATTCGGACTCAAGGGGTTATTGGGTTAGCAATAGGATTTATTCTCGGGGATAAGGTGAAGAATGTAGTTACTTCATTGGTAAATGATATTATTACTCCGTTTTTAGGACTAATATTAGGGTCTGGTGGATCCTTCAAAGACCTAAAATTAACATTAGGAGCAGTAACTGTAACTTATGGCAATTTTCTATCAACTGTATTGGACTTTGTCATTGTAGCCGCAGTTGTTTATTACATAATAAAAGGAGTCGGTTTAGATAAGTTAGATAAACCAAAAGAATAATGGAAATAATAAACTTCGAAGAATTCAAAAAACTGGATATGCGAATTGGCATCATTAAAACTGCGGAGAAAAAAGAAGGTTCTGAAAAGCTTCTCGTTCTAAATATAGAAATAGGAGAAGAGACGCGGCAAATACTTTCTGGGATTGCGAAATTTTATTCTCCAGAGGAATTGATTGGTAAAAGAGTATTGGTACTATGTAATCTTGCTCCAAGAATGATTATGGGATTAGAAAGTCAAGGAATGTTGCTCTGCGCTGTTGATAAAGAAGACAAAGTGGCTTTACTTAATCCTGATAAAGAATTCCCTTCCGGTACAATTATTACGTAAAATTAAATGGATAAATTCTTCTTAAAGATTTTTTATAATCTAGCAGTCATATATTGGAATATTTTTAAACCCACAACAGTTGGAGTTAGAGTAGTTGTTGAGAATGAGGGGAAAGTCTTATTAGTAAAACCATCTTATTCTCTTTGGTATTACTTTCCTGGTGGAGGAGTTGATCATAATAAGGAATCTTTAGAGGAAGCTGCGCTTAGGGAATTAAAGGAAGAAACAAATTTAATAGGAAAAAACCTTCAACTATTTGATGTTCATAGAAACTTTATACATAACAAAAGGGATACTGTTATTACCTATAAAGCCGAAATCGATAATTCCGATGAAATAAAGATTGATCAAGTGGAGATAATTGATTATGGATGGTTTTATCCTGAAGCGTTGCCAAGCAATACTCACGAGCTAACTAAGAGAGCTTTAAAAATCCTTTATAACCAAGTAAAATAAGAAACTATGAATCAGACCACTCAGCTTAAAACTGACGCAGGTTTGGATTTTGCTTCGAAAGTTGAATCTAAGCCAAAATATTATTTTATACAAACCTTTGGATGTCAGGCGAATGTTCGTGATAGCCAAGTTATGGCTGGAACTTTAGATGCTCTTGGTTTTATACAAACTCAAGATCATAGAACTGCCGACGTTTTAATAATTAATACATGTTCAGTTCGCCAGAAGTCAGAAGACAAAGTCTATGGATGGGGAATTAAACTAGGTGTCGGACTATCTTCGCGAAATTGGTACAAAAAGCGTGATGAACAAGTTGTTTTTGTTACCGGGTGTATGGTTGGAAGTGCAAAAGGAGATCGTACTAGAGTTAGTCTTGAAAAGCTAAAGGAAAAACTATCTTGGGCTGATTATCTACTTGCTCCTAATGAAGAAATTCAAATCCCATCAATTTTGGTTAAAGAAGGATTAATCGATGAATGGGCGACAAAGGCAATAGGAAAGGAAGTTGTAAATAATACTGCAGGTTCATCGAGCCTTACAGCGGATCCACATATGCACAATGAAACCAATTGGGCATACATAAATATTTCAACAGGATGTGATAATTTTTGTACTTTTTGCGTTGTGCCGTATGCAAGAGGTGAAGAGAAAAGCAGAACAAAAGAAGAAATCCTACATGAGGTTAAACATTTAGCCTCGAGAGGTTTTAAAAATATTATGTTGGTTGGACAAAATGTTAATTCTTGGGGACTAGATAGAGAAACTAAATTTAAATTACGAGCTGGTTCTGAACATAAAATTCCATTTGCTGATTTATTAAGATCCATACATGAAGTAGACGAAGTTGAGAAAATAAATTTTATATCTTCAAATCCTTTCGATTTTACAAAGGATTTAATAGAGACATTGGATTTGCCAAAGATTACGAGATATCTTCACTTTGCGGTTCAAAGTGGAAACAATGATGTCCTTCAAAGAATGAATCGAAGACATACTATTGAGGATTTTAAAAGTTTGGTTTGGGAAATAAAAAAGAGAGTTCCTGATATGGAATTTGGAACTGATATTATTGTCGGGTTTCCTGGTGAAACGGAAGAACAATTTATGGATACCGTAAAACTTTTTGAAGAACTACCCTTTAAGAATGCCTATATTTCTATTTATTCTTCTCGTGAAGGGACAAGTGCTCAAAAGTTTATGAAAGATGATGTTTCGATAAAGGAAAAGAAACGACGCCATGCATATTTAATGGATGTATGGACAAGCCGAAATCCTATTTCTTCTTAGAAATTTTTGCCATAAAAAATCCAGTATAGAATTCGTTTGGAATAATTCTTACAGAATTTCTAATTGTCGGATCGAATCTTTCTCCCATATATGAAGTTAATCCTGGAAATGTATTTCTAAGAGGTATATCGATTTTTTCAATTTTAGCTTCTGATCCAAGTTTTTCTAAAAACCATTGTAGTACCATTTCATTCTCTTCGACTCCAAATGTGCAAGTTGAATAAAGTAGTGTTCCACCTTTTTTTAACATTCTAAATCCACTAATCAATAGTCCTTTTTGAATTTTGGACATTTCTTTTCTTTTATATATATTCCAATACTTGTAAGACTTTTTGTCGTTTAAATTAAAGCGTCCTTCACTAGAACAAGGAGCATCTACTAAAACCTTATCGAAATATTCAACGTATTGTGGGAATTTTTTATCGAATCTAATGCCATCGGCGTGAATGACATTAACTGTTTTAGAATTTTGCATTTCTAAATTATGTTTTAAAGTTAGGATTCTAAGTGGATGTTTTTCTATTGCAGTAATTTCAGCTTCGTTATTAGCTAATGCGGCAATTTGTGTAGTTTTGCTACCTGGAGCAGCTGACATATCTAGAATTTTTTCTCCAGGTTTTGGGTCTAAGATAAACGGGGGAATCATACTTGAAAACTCTTGCACATAAATTTGGCCGGACTTAAATGGTTCGGTATCTGAAATATAAATTTTATTCTTATTCTCTTTTATGTAGAAGGTATTTGGGAATTCTCCTTTGGAGATTACAAAGCCTTGCTTCTCTAGCTCTGCGATGCTTAAATGGGGTCCGCTCTGTGAAGAGGTCGGGTTAATTCTAAAGGTCGTAGGTTTTGCTGATTTTAAGCCCTGTATTACGGGGGTAGATTTGTCCTTATATATCCCTTTTATATTATCGAGAAAATCGTCGATTTTAGGCGCTTTTTGCATAGCTAATATTATAGTATATTCAAAGGTCCGAACTCGAAAGAGGTCGGACCCTATATAATAGAAATATGATAATTATTGGTGGACCAACCAACTCTGGAAAGACTGGATTAGCGATAGAAATTGCTAAGATTGTCGATGCAGAAGTAATTTCGGCAGATTCAAGACAAATATATAAAAATATGGATGTTGGAACCGGAAAGATTCCTATAGGTTCAAATGTGAAAATTGTAAAAAATAAAACTTATTGGATTGTCGATGGAGTTAAAGTTTGGGGATTTGATTTAATTAATCCTGATGAAATTTATTCCGCTGCAGATTTTTTCAATTACTATTCTAAGGTTCGGAAGAATATTGAATCACGAGGTAAAGAAGTTATTCTCGCGGGCGGGACTGGATTTTATATTGATACTGTTTTGAGAAATGGAGTTAGCTCGACAGTAAAAGTAAATCATACATTGAGACAAAAGCTAAATAAGTTGACGGCGGGGGAATTGCTCGCGCGACTGCCTTCGGCAGTCGCGCAAACCCTAAATCCTAGCGAGCGCCAAACTAATC
>JAUPVU010000026.1 GCA_030916925.1 Patescibacteria group bacterium | reverse complement strand
GTGATTATGTAGCATCTGCTGAGCCATCTGATTGTTTTGGTGGCGATGGCTCTTTTGGAAAATCAATTGGTAAATATCCAGGTAGCGTTGTTTTGTCTAGTTACGATCGTAATATCTGTTTGAAATTTGATGAGGTTTTCACGTTAACTAGAGGAGATATTGTTAGCACTAATTTTGAATATATGACCACGCCAGGTGGTAAGGCACTTTATTGTATAGAAAATGTCTTAACTGGTGAGTGTGCAAACGAGAAATATAAAAACTCTCCAGCCAAAAGTGAAAGGTATAAATCATATGAGGATTATGTTGAAGTGTTAAAAACAGGTGAATACCGTTTAGTATTGATAAACGAGTCTTCTGATAAGAATCAAACTCAAAATGTTGAGTATAAAAATATTTTCGTAAAGAAATATCAAGCAACCGGAAGTACCGGTTTTAGCTCTAATCATAATAGCGCGCCTTATCCACTTCAAATTGATAAATCTCAGTTTCCTGTGCAAATTACTTTTCCTGATATTGAAAAATACACGATGGTCTATCGTCCTAATTTATATAATTTCAATTCAGATGCAAGAAATTGTGATTTATATAATGAGGAAGAGTTTTCGCGAGAGCTAGATCCATTAACTGGTAATTTTATATATAGAGCTGTCGATGCAATATCTTGTGATAATTTAGATTTGAGTCAGGTGGATTTATCAATTGGGGCAATCGTACAAATTACTAATCAAAATATTTCAGGAAAAGGATTAGACGTATGTTTATACTCCGAGAGCATTCAAAAATGTTTATTTACTGAAAGACTATTAAGTGGAAATCATTCGATTATCATCCCTCCTTACAGCAATGCTGAGCCATTAAACCTCAGAATTAGTAACCATTCAATCGGGAAGGTTCCTACTGAAAATATTCTCTCTGAGCTCACATTTACGCCAATTCCGTATAGCTTCATAAAAGGATTAACTCTTACTACCAAAGGGTTCGAGGAAGCGGAAAACCCATATACGATTACAAATGTTACCAAACTAGGAAAGTCTAAGTATAAAGTCGACGGATTAAGCTCAGATCCAGGAAAAGCTGTTTTAGTGCTCAACCAATCTTTTGAAGAGGGCTGGGGGTTATATGAAGCTGATTCTTGCTGGTTGGGTATCACCACACCATTTACTTGTAGGGCAGTTTTTAGTGAGCATTTTAAAGCTAATAATTGGGCAAATTCATGGGTTTTTACGGCAGATTCGACCTCTTATGTAGTATTATATATGCCGCAATATTTGCAATATCTCGGATATTGGCTTATTTTAAGCCTTTTTGCAATATCCGGTGTGATGTTGCGTAAATCTAAAGGTTAGTCCTATAGCTTGACAAAACGGCCTTTGTACCCTATAATTGCCACATTAACTTTTAGTTTCCAGCCCAGAAGAAAGTAGGTAATTGCCATGAAAAACATAGGCTTATTAACCCTTTTCTCTGCCGTGATTGCCCTTCTTATGGCAATTACTACAGGAACTTCCGCGGTCTATGCGGAAGAGTGTTTTACCCAGTATGGGGGAGGCGAAACTTGCGTAGACGAAGACGCCGATTTAAAAGTAGATAAAAAAATCTATAATCCAAAGTCAAAGGATTATGAGAATCACATCAACAGAAAAGATGGATCTCATCCTTACACTTTTGATAATGATGACAAGATCTACTTCACCATTGTTGTTGAAAACACTGGCGATGTTAAAATCGAAGACATTAAACTTGTCGACGTAATGCCATCAGTCATTGAATATAACAGCGGAGATGGAGACGAAGAAAGCGGAAACAAAGTTGTTTTCGATGAATTCGACTTAGATCCAGGTGAGGAAAAAGAGTTTGAATTTAGCGCCAAAGTAGACTTCGGAGGAATAAAACCTAACGATGACTACATCTGCGTTTCTAACGTAGCAAAAGCTGAAGGAGAAAGAGAAGACAATGGCGAAGATGAGTCAGATACTGACTACGCTAACTTCTGTATAGAATTAGACGGAAAAGTATTAGGTAAAGAGTCAATAAAGCACTTACCTAAAACTGGATTCATCGATCCAAACGTTGCTTTAATAGGCGTAACTTCATTAGGTTTAATCTTAGTAGGTTACGGACTTAGAAAAGTAGCTAAGTAACTCAAGTAGAGTCCGGAAGCGTAAGCTAACGGACTCGCCTTGAAACAGGGATTTATCAGAGAGACCGCCGAAAGGCGGTCTCTTGCTATATATAGAGGGCCTCCGATTCCTATAGGTTTATCTCTACCCATCTCCATTTTCCAAATTGATCTTTATTAAATTTCCAGCTGCTATATCTACTCATCGAAAGTAGATTTTCAATTTTTTCTTTTTGATTATATCCAAATTCCATATATATTCTGCCTTGATCGTTTAAATGTAAAAAAGCATCTGATAAGAATTGTTCTATTACCGCAAACCCTTCCGAATCAGCAAAAAGTGCTTCTTTCGGTTCATATTTAATTTCTTCTCCAATGTTTGGATCATTTCTATCAATATAAGGAGGATTTGCAAATATTACATCAAACTTTTTGCTCTTAAGTTTTGAGAAGATATCACTCTTAATGATCTCAAAATTATTTTTAATTCCATTTATGCCTAAATTCTTCTGAACCTGTTTTAGTGCTTTATTAGAAATATCGGAAAAAACCACGCGAGAATTTTCGAGTGACCTTATAACAGCAATTCCAATGCAGCCAGAACCTGTAAAGAGGTCTAGAATATTCGAATTCTCATTAAGAGAAATATCCTGTAGTACTTTAGAAACCCAATATTCCGTTTCTACTCTTGGTATTAAAGGTTTAAGACTTAAATCAATTTTGCAATCTACAAAATGTGTAAATCCGATTATGTAATCTAGTGGATAGCCTTGCTCTAGTAAATCAATTTCCTTCTTAATATCCGCGGCTAATGTCTCGAATTTAGGGTCGTCCTTTTTTAATATAAAAATCTCTGTATCTGAGTAGCCATATTTTTCCTTTAATAAAAATTCTAGATTGGTTTGATTCATTCTGATACTCTCTTCTCTATGGATACTGTTATATTAACCGAAAATTATATTGAGAACGAGCATGAACTTAATAAAACCAAAATGAAACAAAAAAAACCTTTCCACTTTTTTAAATGGCTGATTGCTTTATTTGCGGTTGTTATTGGTTTAGCTTTTTTAGGAGCACTTGTTGTTTATGGCTACTACAACAGAGAAATCAACAGTCCAGTCAGATATGATACCGATAGTTCACTCCTAAAAATTTCTATCGAAAAAGGCATGTCCGTTTCGGCTATTTCTGAACTTTTGTATGAAGAAAAGTTAATTACGAGACCTGAGATATTAAAAGCATATTTGTACTTAAACCCCGATAAGAGTGTTCAAGCCGGATATTATGAGATCGATTTAAGCGAACTTACACTTGTTCAATTGGTAGAAAAACTTCAAGATGGGAGTTTCGAAAGAAAGCTAACTTTTCTAGAAGGGTGGAGGATTGAAGAATATGTAGAATACTTAAGAAAAACAATGGGTGATGATTTTGCTGATAAATTTGCTAGTTCGTCTTTTATTAAAGAAGGATATTTGTTTCCTGATACATATATCATTGATTCAAACTTAGAGCCAGAGAATTTAGCATCGATGATGAGAAATACATTTGAGAAAAGATTCTCATCGAATTTAAAAGCCCAAGCTACAGCTAAAAATTTAACTGAAGAAGAAGCTGTAATACTTGCTTCGATATTAGAAAGAGAGATGAATCATAAGGCAGATAGACGCATAGTTGCAGGAATTTTAGTAAAGCGTTATCGAGAGAACTGGGCACTTCAAGCTGATGCAACTTTGCAGTATGCAAAAGGAAATAAAAAAGATTGGTGGCCTATTGTTACAAGAGATGACTATCAAAATTTAGATTCACAATATAATACCTATACTAATAAAGGCTTACCTCCTGCGCCAATTGCAAATCCTGGTTTAGATGCGCTGGAGTCTGTAGTTGAATACGAAGATAGCGAATATTGGTTCTATATAAGTGGAAACAATGGCAAAACCTATTTCGCAAAAACTTTGGAAGAACACAATCAAAATGTTGAAACCTACATTAGGTAGAATTATTTAACTATTTTTTCAAACGGATTTCATTTTTGTATTCAACAATATAAAAATGGGATTTAGCAGGTTATTTTCAGCTAGTATAAATGGAATCGACGCAGATTTAATAAATGTTGAAACGCACGTTGATTTTCAAGGCTTTCCAGTTTTTCACATCGTTGGACTTCCCGCTAAAGAAATTGAAGAATCAAAAGATCGAATTAGATCGGCGATTAAGAATAGTAAATTTAAATTTCCCGAAGCACGTATTACTGTAAATTTAGCGCCAGCAGATATTGCCAAAAAAGGTTCTCTTTATGATTTACCAATAGCAATCGGCATTTTATCCGCGAGTGGAATGTTTGGCAAAAATTATGATTTCTCGAAATATGTTTTATTTGGAGAACTATCATTAAATGGGGAACTAAATCCTGTAAAAGGGATGTTGTCTATTCTGGATTTGTGCTCTCAAAAAAAATTGAAAGCGATTGTGAGTTCGAAAGACATGATCCCTTCTTGGGTTAATGGAGAAATATTTGCATTAAATAATTTGAAGGAATTGGTTGATTCGTATAATCAGCAAGGTAGATTTCCGTTTTACGTTAAGAATAAAACAGTGCCCCCAGCGGTAGACAGCATAAGCCATCCTGGCCAAAATCCGCACTTTCACTATTCGAATTATTCGCAGGTAGAAGGCCAAAATATAGCCAAAAGGGCAATAACCATAGCAGTTGCAGGGAATCATCATATAGCCCTCTCAGGACCTCCTGGAGCTGGCAAGACGATGATGTTAAGGCTTATTCCGACTATCCTTCCACCACTTAGTGAAGAGGAACAGAGAGTTGTCAACCTGATCCACGGAGCACACCAGGATAATCAAGCAAGGCCGTTCAGATCGCCTCATCATTCAATTAGTAAGGCCGCCATGTTAGGCGGCGGTAATCCAGTAAAACCAGGTGAGATTACATATTCGCACAAAGGCGTACTTTTTCTAGATGAATTTGCTGAGTTTGACAAAGATATTATTGAATCATTGAGACAGCCATTAGAAGACAAAGTCATTACAATAAATAGAGTAAATGGATCAGCTTTGTTCCCTTGCGAATTTCTATTAGCCGCTTGCTACAATCTTTGTCCGTGTGGCAACTTTGGCCATCCAAAATTAAAATGTAACTGCACCGAAATAGAAATTCGCAACTACTCCCGTAAAATAAGCGGATCAATTCTGGACCGTGTTGATATTCATGTAAACTGTAGCCCAAAAAACGAAAATTCTGACGGAGCAAATCCACCTGATAATTTATACACATCTGAATACATGTATGGAGAAGTAATGAGAGTTAGAAGTGAATTAGGAACAGCACTAGAGCTAAATAGTCAGGCAAAAGAAATTATCAAGCAAATAAAAGATAATCATTCATTAACTGGACGCGGTGTTGAAAAGGTTTTACGTGTATCCAAAACTATTGCTCTGTTAGATAAATCTGATTCAATTACTAAAAACCATATCCTTGAGGCCTATCAGTATAGATAAGGTATGTTGACTCCAAGAGAACCTGCAACTTTTAGTCCGACAATGAATAGTATAGTTAAGCCACCAAGAATAATCGTTTTGGTTAAGTCTTTTTTTACAAAAGGAATCAAATCAATATCAGATAATTTTTTGGTAACTGCCGACTGTTGAATATTTATTTTCTCGACAACATTGGTTGGCGTGATTTTTACATCTAGCCTTTCATACTTTGTTTCTGCTTTTAGGGCCTCGAGTTTTCTTCTAAGTTCTTTATTTTGTTGAGCAACCTTTCGATCTGTTTTTGACATAGTGAAAGTATAACGTGCCTTGTGTAGTTTTCAACGCTAATATAGAATAATTCTAATGCCTGAAAAAGAATCTTTCTTTTCTGAAATTAATAAAGCATCTGCCGACCAGTCTGGTGGATTTTCTCTTAATCCTAATTTAGGTAATGCTTCAGAAACACCGTCAACAGTAAATACCGAGCCAATCAGCCTCAGTACGCCGGTCTCAAGAGTAGCTACCTCGAGTACTCCTACTCCTACCCCAACTCCTAAAAGACCATCGACAATAAATTTAAATGGATCAGGTTCAACTATGAATTTAGGTTCTGCGCCAGTGAAAAGTAGAAAGAAATTATTTGGAATTCTTCTTGGACTATTTTTACTAATTGTCATTGGAGCGGGTGCCTACATACTAATCGCAAAACCAGATAATTATATGGATCCACGTAAAGCCAGTGATAATAATGCTAATTCACAAACTGACAATGTTGATAAGTCTAATATGTTCGAAAGCCCTATTAATGGAGTGTATGTCTCACAGGACGAGGCTAAGAATTTTAAAGATAGAAAGCCAATTGCCGTAATGGTAAATAATTACGTTGTTGCAAGGCCAAGTTCAGGTTTATCTTTTGCAGATGTTGTTTACGAGGCCGTTGCAGAAGGTGGAATAACACGTTTAATGCCAATATTTCACTCGAAAATTCCAGATCAAGTCACTTCGGTTAGATCCGCAAGATATTACTTTGCAGAACTTGCTGCTCCGTATAGTCCTCATTTTATACACTGGGGAGCTGCTCATGTTCCTCCATGCCAAAAAGCGGGAACTTGTGCTAAAGAAACAGAACCCGATACCGATGCATATGATCGTATTGTTAAACTTGGACTTCCAAATCTAGATGGAGGAAACTATTCCTGCGATAGGTCAGATTGTGCTTTTGGTAGAGATCAAGCCAAACTTGCCGCGGGAGTTGCACTAGAACATACAGCAGGAGTTAAATTACCATTAATTTATCAACTGGCAAAAGAAATTAGACCTCAAGAAGCATGGCACCAATTCAAACAATTTACAGCTTGGAAATTTAAGGACGAGGCCAGTATGGAAGAAAGAGGAACTATTGGACTAGATGTACCAATCACTTATACATACTGGGATACAATGCCTGATTTCAGTGTGAAGTGGGTATATGACAAAGAAAAAAATGAATATATTCGCTATCAAGGTGGTGTTAAACAAATCGACTTTTTAAATAATCAAGAATTGCGAGCCAAAAATGTTATCGTTCGATTTACAGTTGAGACTAAAGTTGGTGATAAAAAAGCACATTTATATCAGCAAATAACTGGTACTGGAAACGCTCTAATTTTTATGGATGGAAAAGTTATAGAAGCAACTTGGTCAAGATCTACACATGATGAAATGGACGTATATAAAGCAAAAGATGGCCAAGAGGTAGTCTTTAATAGAGGACAAATCTGGGTTCAGTTAGTACCATCAACTAATAAAGTTTCATATCAATCAGAGTCGGTCTCGACACCAACTCCGTAAGCATTTACACTCTCAAAAATAAAATATTAAAAAATGAGTAAATTTTGGGTATAATATATATATGTTTTTAGGAGACCTAATAACTTCAGACGTAAGAGTCAAACTTATAATTGAACTTTTCTCTGAGGTAAACAACAATTTATACGTTAGGGAGTTGACTAGACGCGTAGGAACTGAAGTCAATGCTATTAGAAGGGAACTAAAAAGACTAACAAAAGCTGGAATAGTCAAAAAAGAACAAAGAGGAAACAGGCTATATTATTTGGTTAAAAGGGAGCATCCATACTACTATGAATTATTATCAATGGTTGCCAAAGAAATCCACTTAGGAAATTCTTTAATTCAAAACGAACCTCATTTGGGTAAAGTTAGACTGGCTCTTATGTCAGCAGAATTTTTCGAAGGAAGAGTTTCAAGACCAGATCAACTAGATTTATTACTGGTTGGTGATATTAATTTACCTATGCTAGAAGATATCGTTAAAGACGCAACTCGAAAAATTGGTAGAGATATTAATTACACAGTATTGAAAGACGACGAATTTACGAATACTATAGCTAGAAGAGAAAATTTCTTATTGTCATTTTTGATTTCTCCTAATATCCTGTTACTTGGATCTGCCAACAAATATCTTGCTCAATAAAACATATGTATTGGAAAACTATTAAAGAACCTAAATTTATTTTATTTGTAATTGCACTAATTACGTTTTATACGATACTAATAAATTTGCCGCGTACTCCGGTTAAGTTTGGATTCAAAATTCCTTTTATGAATGATCAGCGATTGGATGTTGATACCGAAATAGGTGGATATAATTTTTCTTTTTTTGGCGGTGCAATTCAACGTGATTTAGAAATTAAAAAAGGGTTAGACATTGAAGGTGGTGTAAGTGTGTTACTACAAGCTGATATGAGTAAAATTGTTGAAGCAGATCGCAATGATGCCCTCGAATCACTTAAAAATATAATTGAAAGGCGTGTTAATTTATTAGGATTATCTGAGGCAACTGTTCAGACATCCAAGCAAGGTGAAACATATAGAGTTATTGTTGAACTTGCTGGAGTTGATGATCCAGGAGAAGCTTTAGAGGTAATTGGTCAAACTGCACTGTTAGATTTTCGAGAAATTAAACCTTTAGAAGTAAAAGCAGATGGCACTGAGGAAGAAGATCCAACTGAAATCAACTTAGAAGAGCAATTTGTTTCAACTGGTCTTACGGGAGCTGACTTAAGAAAAGCGTTAGTAGTCACTGATCAAAGTGGCACATTAACGTCGGGGACTCCACAAATTCAACTGACATTTAATGCTGATGGTACTAAAAAATTCAGAGAAATAACTCAAAAAAACTTAAACCAGCCGGTAGCAATTTATTTAGATGACAGAATTTTAATGTCACCCGTTGTGCAATCGGTTATTACAGATGGAATTGCTGTGGTTACAGGACAATTCACTCCCGAGGAAGCCAAGTTCATAACTATGCAGTTAAACGCCGGTGCTTTACCAGTACCAGTAAGTATTTTAGAACAGAGGACAGTAGGTCCATCTTTGGGACAGGAGTCAGTTAATAAGAGTATTGTTGGCGGACTATTGGGACTTATTTTAGTCGTCGCTTTTATGATCATTTATTATGGTCGTTTAGGATTTTTCGCGAGCATCGCACTAGTTATCTATAGTTTGATTACTTTGGCTTTGTACCGTTTAATTCCTGTTGTGTTAACTTTGCCAGGGGTCGCTGGATTTATACTTTCTATCGGAATGGCAGTTGATGCAAATATTTTAATTTTCGAAAGAATTAAAGAAGAATTACGTATGAAAAAGCCACTCTCGATTGCTCTTGAAAATGGCTTTGGAAGATCCTGGGATTCAATAAGAGATGCAAATGTCGCGACGTTATTAACAGCCTTTATTTTGTTTAATCCATTTGACTGGGGATTTTTACCAACATCAGGTTTGGTTCGTGGTTTTGCATTAACGCTTTCACTGGGAATTTTTATTAGCTTATTTACAGGAGTCTTTATTACTAGAAATTTGGTTAGAGTTTTCTATAATCCGAAACAACAAAATGATTAAATTTATAAAATATAAAACAATTTATTTGGCAGTATCGGGGTCATTACTCTTGATTTCAATTATATCTTTAATAGTTTGGGGTTTAAGACCATCAATAGATTTTGTGGGAGGAGCAATTTACGAAGTTAAATTTCAAGACCAAACTCAAGAAATTGGTTCAGAAACAATTGAGCAATATGCATCGGAAGTACCTGATGTAAGCGTTTATACCATACAGTATTCGCAAGAATCCAATTCCTATATTTTAAGAACGAATTCCATTAATGAGTCTAAAAAGGCTGAGTTAAAATCAAAACTTCAAGAAAAAGATGGAGGAAATGTAGAATAATTAAGGTTCGAATCAGTCGGAGCAGTTTTAGGTAAAGAACTTTTAATTAAAACTGGTATTGCTGTATTGATAGCAAGTTTATTAATAATGGCATATGTTGCTTATCAATTTAAAGATAAAAAATATGGAATTGCCGCCATTTTGGCAGTTGTTCATGACACTATAATTTTGCTAGGATCTTTTGCAATTTTCGGCAAATTTTTAGGAGTTGAAGTAGATACATTATTTGTTACTGCCGTACTTACTACTTTGAGCTTTAGCGTACACGATACGATAGTTGTGTTTGATCGAATTCGAGAAAATCTTCGTAAAAATACAGGCCATTCTTTAGAGAGCATTATTGATACGTCAATTTTGACAACACTACCAAGATCTTTAAATAACTCACTTACAATAATTTTTATGTTAACTTGTTTGTTTTTATTTGGTGGAATAACAATTAAGTGGTTTGTCGTAGCTCTATTGATTGGAACTATACTTGGAACCTACTCGTCTCCATTTGTTGCATCTCCTTTGCTTTATTTATTATCCATTTATAAACGAAAGACAAAGTCGTAGTACTACCTTAATACCTAAATCAATATATAATAATACACATATGAAAGGTATATTACTTGCCGGAGGAACTGGCTCTAGACTTCGCCCCACATCTCTTTTGATTAATAAGAGTATGTTGCCTGTATACAACAAACCCAGCATTTATTATTCTCTCGAATTGATGAAAGAGGTTGGAATTAAGGAAGTTTGTGTTATTGCCGAGAATAACTATATGGATGATTTGAAATATATTCTTGGTAGCGGAATGGATTTCGGACTAAAACTGCACTATGAAAATGACACGCCAGTAAAGAAAGGTCCAGCTAGCGCAATTTATTATGGCAAACATTTTGCACAAGGGGAAAATGTTTTAGTAGTATTTGCCGATGGTAATTTTGATGTTGATATATCCGAAGAAGTAAAAAATTTTGAGGATGGCGCACTAATATTTACATATCCTGTTAAAGACGCAACTAGATTTGGAATTGTAGAATTGGGTGATGATGGACAAGTTATATCCATTGAAGAAAAACCTGAAAATCCAAAAAGTAATCTAGCCTGCACGGGTATGGCTATTTATGACAAGCATCTTTTTGAATATATTGAACAAATCACTCCGGGACTAAACGGAGAATATTATACTGTTGATGTGGACAAAATTTATCTATCACAAAACAAATTAAGAGTAAAAGTTCTAGAGGGATATTGGCAAGATGTTGGTACTTTTGATGGTTTGCTCAAGGCGGGGAACTACTGGTATAAAAAAGTTCACGGCTCACCAATCAGCTAAATTATGTGATAACTCTTGAATCTACGCGTTTTATTACATAGTCAAACGTAATATAATAAATCCATATGATTTCAGCATTGATGTTTACACTACTCGCTTCTTTCATTTTGACCTGCTTACTAGCGATTCCTTATATCAAATTACTATATAAATACAATATCCGTAGAATTTCGAAAAGCGATCTAGATTCAGTTTTACCTGGACGTCAAATTAAGTTGGGAAGCCCAATTATGGGTGGCGGAGTAATTCTTATTTCCTTAATGCTACTTTCCACATTATTCCTTTGGAAGTGGGAATATTATTGGTTAATTATTTTGGTGTCTATACTAGGTGGGGCTGTTGGTGCTATTGATGAATATACAAATACGCTGGGTCGCACAATTAAGGCACTTCGTATAAGTAAAGGTGAAAGTTTTTTTACCTTTAGTGGTGTTGCCCTGACGGCTAAGAAAATTATTTTGATGCCGTGGAAATTTTTTGAAGAGAATTTACGTTCAATGGGAAGTCAGCAACGAGGTTTAAAAAGTCATTATAAATTGCTAATGCACATGGGGGGATCTTTAATCATCGTTCTATTTTTCTACTTTTTAAACGAAAACACTCACTTGTATTTATTACCTAGCATTTATATAGACTTTGGGTTTTTATACTATTCTGTACTATTTTTTGCCTTACTGTTTTTTGCAAACGCTTTTGGGGTTACAGATGGTATGGATGGTTTATCTGCTGGGACTCATAGTGTAAGTTTCGCCTTTTTGGGGATAATTGCCATTGCACTTGGATATTTTGAAGTCGCCACTCTGAGTTTTATAATTGCTGGCGCTGAATTGGCGTTCCTATATTTCAATATATATCCAGCGAGGATGGAAATGTCTGATGTGGGTACTTTGCCACTTGGTATGTTTTTAGTGGTGATTGCTTTTCTTATAAACCGGGAATCAATCCTTTTGTTTGTTGGTTTGATTTATGTAATTGAAATATTATCTAGCTTATTGCAGGTTTGGTCAGTTAAAGCTAGGGGGACTAGAATTTTCTTAATTGCCCCGATTCACCATCATTTCGAGAAATTGGGATGGCCTGAAACAAAGGTAACTACGAGATTTTGGCTATTTAACGCCATTTCTGGAATATTAGGCATCGCTATAGCGCTATTGTAGGGGCTTTACATAGCCATATATAGTGAGATAATGGATTCTACAGAAGAAAACTAGTAAGTGTTTATTGACACCCTTGTATTGTTTTGTTATATTTTCATTCGCGCGAATTAAATTTTTAACCGTAAACGTGAGTAAGTCCTGCAATCCTTACGAAAGTCTTGTATATATTAATAAATACTATTGATGCGAGTACATTTTTCTAAACACAACACCGATTTTCCTCTGCCAAATCCAATAGAAATTCAAAAAGATTCATTTAAGTGGTTGTTAGACAAAGGTCTAGAAGAAACCTTAACAGAAGTAGCACAAATTCACGATGGAACCGGAAGAGGATGGGTTTTAGAGTTCTCTAATCCACGCATTGATAAACCAAATAGAACAGTCGAAGATGCCAAATCAAAAGGTTTAACCTTTGATGCTCCATGGTACATGACTGCTAAAATTTCCAAATTAAACACAAAACAAGAAAAAATTAAAGATATATACATGGGAGATATCCCAATAATGACTGACGAAGGAACATTCCTAGTAAACGGTGTTTCAAAGGTCGTTATAAATCAATTAGCCAGATCTCAAGGTGTCTTTTTTGGTGGCGAAACCGACCCTGCTACAGGAAAATTTTTACCAACAGCAAAGATACTTCCAAAAACTGGTTCTTGGATAGACTTCGAATTTAATAAATTAGGAGTTATAAGCGTAAGAATCGATAGAAAAAGAAAAGTTCCTGTAACTACTTTACTTAGAATTTTTGGATTAGAAACCAACGAAGAAATAATGAAT
>JAUPVU010000025.1 GCA_030916925.1 Patescibacteria group bacterium | reverse complement strand
GATTTGAAACTTTTGAAAAGTTAAGAAATTTAACTCCCTCTGGTAAACCTTCTAAGGATGAATACTCTTTTGGAATAGGAATGAGGAATAAATCTACTCTAATATTTAATTGATAACCTGGAACAGCGGTTACCGCGACCTGTTGTTCTTCATATCCATCTTTTCGGAAAGTTAAGATATAACGATTATTTTCATTTTCTTTTAGTAAATCTTTTGTGGCGAATTTAGTAGGTGATTTACCAATTTCAACGCCATCCACAATTACAGACACACCTTCTACTAATGGTGAGATTATAGAAATTTGAGATTCATCCTGGCTAAACGATTTTTCCATCCAGATATTTTGACCTGAACTAAAAGCCTCTCCAACTCCTAGATCCCTGCTTATAATTGCTAACGTACTATTTGCTGGCCTAATAGTTGTTGAATAATCATTTGTTTCTCCTCGAATTTTTACTTCAATATCACTTGTTAGAATATCCTCTGAATAAACTGGCGCTTCGCCGTAATCCTTGTTATTAACGGAAACGGATGCTTTGCCATTCATAACTTCGATCTGTATAGCTGATCTTCCGAAACCACCAGTAAAATAATTGTAAATAAAGAAGACAACTGTGCCTAAAATTGCCAGTCCTAATACGATGCTAGAAATTTGGTAAAAATCAAATTTTTTCATAATAATACTTATTAAAAGGTAGCATCTAGGAGCATTAAACTCAACCTTAATAGAGTTAAATTTAGTGTTTACGGTAGCGTGAGGCTATTTCCAATCGACGATTAATAAAGTCGCTTTTATCAAGAAACGCGATTCTTATTGTCTGCCCTTTTTCAAGAATAATTTTATCGTTTTGTTTAACATCTATATCTTTTTTTATCCCGTCAATATATATAATTTCAGGCTCTCGTATGGATTTAGAAACTATCTCAAGTTTCTGAATAGTTAAGATATCCTCTAGAAATCTATTGCAAACAATACCATTAACTGACCACAAAGGAGATCCCAATGGTAAGATCGAACCTCCTAAATTAAAGTTGTAACCCGTAGAACCAAGATCGGTACTAACACAAATCCCCGACCCACTAATCTCGAAATCCGAAAAAGAACCGTCATCGGAATTAAGAACAAAATGATGATATCCCATTATTGTAGAGCCCATCACCACATCATTTATGGCGTAACCTACTAATGATTTTTTACCGTTCTCTTTTAAAACGCTGACTTTAATTGAAGTTGTTTTAATTTCGGTAAGTGCGACATTTTCCTTTTTAAGTCTTCCAAATAATTTTTTTATATCGTCGGTTGGATTCATCAAAAAGTTAAGCGTTCCTCCCGCAATTCCAAAAAAAGGAACTTGAAGTTTATTGTGCTCTTGGATTGCGTGTAAAAGTGCCCCGTCTCCTCCTGCTACCACTAGTAACTCGGGAATCGTTTCTAATGTAAAAGAATTGAAGTACTTTTCCACTATATGGTTCACTTTTAGATTTCGTTGATCTGTCGTAGATATATATTTAATCCTCATTGGTAATACGTTATAATAGCCTAGATTCTTGAAATTAGACAATATGGTGAGATAGCCAAGTTGGTCACGGCATCGGTCTGAAAAACCGACTATGTGAGTTCGATTCTCACTCTCACCACCATATGCACATCGTAGTCACCTAAAACTCCATATGAATAAACTATTTTTTATTACAGGAAACACAAATAAATATAACGAAGTTAAAGCCATCCTCCCAAATATTGAGCAATTAAATATTGATTTACCCGAAATCCAAGAGTTAGATGCTCAAAAGATTATCGCGGAGAAACTACTTGAGGCTAGAAAACACCATGAAGGAATGTTCATGGTGGAAGACACTAGCTTATACATTAATGATATGAATGGTTTCCCTGGACCCCTAATTAAATGGATACTGAAAGCCGTAGAAAATGAAGGACTGGTTAAAATTGCAACGTCATTTGGAAATGGAGCTGCAACTGCAAAAACAATTATTGGATTACTCAACAGTCAGAATGAAATCTTCTATTTTGAAGGAACAGTAGAAGGAAAAATCGTACCCCCTAGTGGAGAAAGTGGATTCGGATGGGATTCTATCTTCATGCCTGACGGTTATACTCAAACTTTTGCAAAACTAGGTAACGAAATCAAAAATAAGATTAGCATGAGAAAAATCGCAGTTGAAAAACTGAAGGCTTACTTAGCCTCTGAAAGGTAATCTTTTTTTATCTAAGATTGACATCGACCTGAAAGTCGCCTCTGGCGACCGATTCTCAATCACACCACCATGATATTATTCTCATATGTTAAAGAAAGTCTTATACCTCATCCAACAAGCTGGCAGTTTAATGCAAATGCCACGATCTCATAATAGATCACTTGGAACCACTTTCGATACGGTCGCATCACACAGCCACCACGTTTCAATCATTGCTTATTGTATTGCCCGAATGGAAAAACTTACGCATGAACAATCTATGAAAGCTATGGCTATGGGAGCTCTTCATGATTTGGCAGAGGCCAGAACTGGTGACATGGATTTTATTGCAAAACACTATTGCGCTCCAGAAGAAGAAAAAGCAGTTGATGATCAATTTAGTGGATTCGAGTTCGGATCAGACCTCTCCAACCTATTAGAAGAGTATGAGGAACGAAAAACCATAGAGTCCAAATGCGCTAAAGATGCTGATAGCCTTGAACAACTCTATCAAGAATGGGTCTTAACAT
>JAUPVU010000024.1 GCA_030916925.1 Patescibacteria group bacterium | reverse complement strand
GTAGGTTTTTTTGAATTTCTCCCATACGGGTTGTCTCGAAATTATCGTAATTAGATTCTTCGGTGTTCTCAATCATACCTAAATATTCTTCGAGACGATTTCGATTTTTAATTGGAGTAAGAGATACCATTTCATTCTTTATTATTTGAAGTTGGTCATAGTTCGACAAAAAAGATACGGATGAGTAATTAACTGACTTTCTCCATATCATTTGTGTTGGGTTTACTATTGAATTGATAAATATAACCAACCATTTATCAAGTCCGCGTTCTTGAATGGGAACAAAAGCAACCGCAGTTCCAGTAACTAAACTTATCGCCATTAGAATGTATTTCCAGAAATTTGGGATGCCTGTCTTATATAAAAAGTATGCAATAACTCCACCGAATGCTATATACATAACTTGTCTTAATGTTAGATCCCCTACAACTTTAAATTCAACGTCCATGACGTTTTGGGGGACTGGGTGTTTTTGGCCTGCATTTGCCTCTAGTGATTCTTCTTTAATCGGCATAATAATTTACCTCAACATCTTTAATCGTACGACCTTGATCAATTGGATTTGCCTGCTTCGTTTCGATGTTAACCGTAGCTAAACTAATGGTTTGATAATCGAATAATTCACATTTCGAGCCCAAGCAGTTATCAGCTTTTATTCCAACAACGGTAGAATTGTTAAGCCACTTTGGAAATAGAACCCCTCTTAATATATTTCGTTGAAGATTTAGGTTTGCATCAAAAATAATTAATAGAGCATCTGAAAAACCTCCAGTAGGACTCCAATATGCGTACTTACTTTTATCAGGTGAAACATCTAAATTGAACCCTGATATAGGGGTCATAGATGTTTCAGAGGATGTTCCTATTTCTCGATGAATGAGTTGTCCATCTTTCTGATAGGCAATTGTTTTTTCGTCGATGAACATAGGATCTTTCGCACCAACGATGGTATCCAATAATACTCCGCTAACTCTGTATATTAGAATTGTCGGCTTCGCTGTATAAGTTACCGTTTTACCTGATCTGCCTGAGGTGGAAGCAACCAATTCTACAAAGCCGAATGCTATATGATTCTCATCTGCAGAAAATGTTACTTTTGAGACCTGTTCGATATCCTTTATTTCTGTTTTATGGCTTGATAAAACAGAATTGGTTGTTCCAGTCTTAAGTCTTAATTCTACTGTTTGGTTCTCATTTCCTTGTTCTTTATATTGAAAATACCCCATGAATTTGTTTTCAGGTGCCCAAGTTAACGATTCGATCAGCCCTTTCTCCGAGTTGTTTATTTCGGTCACTGATGATTTTGTATCTAAATTGTAAGTATCTATAGTACACACCTGTTTTGCATCACAGAGTGAGTAAGATAGAAAACCTTTGCTTTTCCAAGCAAGATCCGAGAAGGTTTGATCAGACGATCCAGGCAGTTCTATCAATAATTTTTTATCTGTCCCGTCAGTGTTAACAATCCAAATTGATTTGTCATTTTTAATATAGGAGATCAAAGGGGATTCTGTCTTTGCTGGTTCTGGAGTTGGAGTGGGTGTCACTGGTGGTGTGGGTTCTGTAACATTCAGTCTATCCATAATACGTAAATAGATAACTACAGCAGTTATGATAATTGAGAGGCCTAGTAATCCGCTTAACACAATTAGGGCATATTTTTTTATGGTTGTTTTATAAACTAAAGGCTCCTTAGACGCGAATTCGGAAGAGATGTTTTCTTGCGTGTTTAATTGCTCATTGGCAGGATTCTCCATAATACCTAAAGTTTAGCATATTAAATGGGGGCCGCTCCGTTGAAAGGTCGTATACCAAAAGTGCTATCATCGTATAGTTCGTAAATTCGTATTCGAAAAATGAGAAAGCAATAAATTTTTACAAAAGGTGTGGTTTTGAGGTAATAGATATTAGTCTGGAGATGGGTTTATAGCCCACCTCCAGTAAGTTGAGATTTGGATTTACATCATGCCATCCATTCCGCCATGTGCGGAGTGGTCGTGCTCTTTTTCGGTTTCTGGTTCATCGGCAATTAACGCATCGGTTGTTATTACACTTATCGTTACGCTGACTGCGTTTTCGATAGCGCTTCTTGTAACTCTAGCTGGGTCAATTACTCCGGCTTTTATCATGTCTTCTAGTTTGCCAGTTAAAACATTAAGACCAATGCTTTTGTCTAAATTCTCTTCAATTTCTTTTATATACATTCCTGGCTCTAATCCCGCGTTGGTTACTATTTTTCTAAATGGCTTTTCGAGCGCATTGTATAAAATCGTTGCGCCGATTTTCTCATCACCTTCAAGTGATATATTATCCAGATATTTTCTTGCTTTTAATAATGCGACACCACCACCTGGGACAATTCCCTCAGCGACTGCAGCTTGGGTTGCATTTACTGCATCTTCAACTCTATATTTTTTCTCTTTCATTTCTGATTCGGTAGCTGCGCCGACGCTTATAATTGCAACTCCACCGATTAATTTAGCGAGCCTTTCTTGTAATTTTTCTCGATCATAATCGCTTGTGGATTTATCCATTTCATTTCTAATCGTCGCAACTCTTGCATCGATTGCTAATTTGTCTCCTTTTCCGCCAACTATTGTTGTGTCTTCTTTTGAGGAGATAACTTTATCAGCATGTCCAAGATCTTCTGTCGTAACTGAATCTAATTTACGTCCTAAATCATCGCTAATAACTGTTCCACCAGTGACTACTGCAATATCTTCTAGCATTGCTTTTCTTCTATCACCAAAGCCTGGTGCTTTTACGGCTAATACTTTTAGAGTGCCTCTCATTTTGTTAACGACAAGAGTAGCAAGTGCTTGGCCTTCTACATCGTCGGCTACGATGACTAGATTGTTTGTTATTTTTACTAAACCTTCTAGCATAGGAACCAAATCTTGAATGTTACTAATTTTCTTATCTGTAATAAGAATCCTTGCATCTTCAATTTCTGCCACCATCTTATCTGGATCGGTTACAAAGTAAGGTGATAGATATCCATTATCAAAATTTAATCCATCTTTAACCTTTAATTCCATTTCTAAACTTTTTCCTTCTTCAACAGTGATTACTCCATCTGCACCAACTTTTGACATTGCTTCGGCAATAATTCCTCCGATTTGTTCATCTTGTGCTGAGTTAGTGGCAACCTGAGTTTGATCATCTTTTCCATTAATAGGAGTTGCCATTGCGCGTATTTCTTCGATTAAACCTTTTGCTGCTTTTTCTAAACCTCTTCTAATAAACATTGGGTTTGCGCCTGCGGCAACATTTTTTAGACCTTCTTCAACTAGTGCTTGAGCAAGTACGGTTGCGGTTGTCGTACCATCACCGGCAACATCATTTGTTTTCGTCGCTGCTTGAAGTACTAATTTGGCCCCCATATTTTCGAATGGATCTTTTAGTTCAATTTCTTTTGCAACGGTAACACCGTCATGTGTAATGTTTGGTGAACCCCATTTGCTTTGAATTCCAACATTTCTACCGAGCGGTCCCATTGTTGCACCGACTGCATTTGCAACAGCATCAACGCCGTTTTTTAATTTATTTCTTGCTTCTTGGTTGTATAGAATTTGTTTTGACATATGTTTATTTTTATAATTAATTAATCCTCTAGAATTGCTAGTACGTCGTTTTCGCCGACTACTTTATATTCAACTCCATCAACGGTTACATTATCGCCTGCCCATTTTCCTCTTATTACTACTTTTTGACCGACTTGAACGCCAGGTTTTACGAGTGTTCCGTTATCGATTACACGGCCATCTCCAACTGCCATTACTTCTGCAACATGGGATTCTTCTTGTCCTGTCTCTGGTAAATAGATTCCTCCAGAAGTCATTTCTTTGGCTTCCAGTAACTTAACAACGACTTTATCGGATAGTGGTTTTATTTTCATACGGAAAAATATAACAGATGCCAACTTGGGCTGTCAACTTATACCGTCGAGTGATAGGTGTTTTCCTGGTTTTTTCTGTCACTTAAAAAGATTGTCGTGATAATGTTTTTGAACTATTATGAGGCATATGAAACCTCCACAGATTAGTTTCATCATCCCAGCCTTTAATGAGGAAAAGCGAATTGGAGTGGCAATAGATTCAATACATAAATTATATAAAAATAAAAAAACGTTATACGAAATTATTGTTGTGGATAATGGCTCAACCGATAAAACAGTAATTATAGCGAAAAAAAAAGGCGCAAGGATTGTTCACGAAAAAACCAGAAACAAATCTATCGTACGTAACTGCGGGGCAAAATCATCCCAATTTAAATGGCTATGTTTTTTAGATTCCGATTGTGTAATTAGTCCTGAATTATTTGATCAGGTTTTATTTTATTCTAAAGATTTTGAATTCATAAGTGCAATCACTAATTTTAAAAAATATATTGGTTTTAGTAATTTTATTGTTTGGGTACACAATTTTGTAAACCTATATTTTAAATACGGAGTAGGAAGATTTATTTTAATTAAGTCATCTGTATTTAAAAGGGCAAATGGATTCTCTGAAGATATAACAACATTTGAAGATATCGATT
>JAUPVU010000023.1 GCA_030916925.1 Patescibacteria group bacterium | reverse complement strand
TGTAGAAGTTAATGAAAATGGTACTGTCAACATTGATAAGAATATGACATCAAATAGTTCAAAGACACTAATACTTTATGTCAAAGGCAACGTGTTAATCAAACCAAATGTTACTGAGATTGATTCAGTTTTTCTAATTGCAACAGGTAATGTTACTTTTGAATCTGCCGGAGATGATATAGATCAACCAATTAATATTAACGGTGCTATCTATGCAGACGATATTGTTTTTCAAAGAGATTTGCCTGACAGCTTAGGCGCGACTAATTATGCAGCTGAACGCGTATTTTACAATTCCTCATTGATAAAGGATTCAAATAATTTGCCTGCAGAAGTAACTGAATCTAAAGTTTACTACATTCTAACTGAATAGCTAGCGTTTTATCTTTTAATTACACGTTACTTTTACGAACATTTGAGGTATTATTAATTAGTAGGGTTAACCCTTTTTGATTATGAATATATCTAAAACTGTTCGTATGGCTTTTACAATTATTGGTTTAATAACAGTTGTTTTAGCTGTTAGTTTATTTTTTACCAATTTAAATGAGGTTCCTCCTGTCATAGAAAATATAGATTCACAAAATACCATTCAGCCGACATTTGACGATTTTCTTATAAATTCTGATAATGTTTCTTTTGAGGAATTAAAAAAACAAAATTCTGACTTAACAAAATCAACAGTAATCCAAAACTCAGAAGATCGAAAAAGATTTGTTGAGACAGTTCTAAAAAATCGTGAGCCTGTTATACATGATGTTTTGATACTCCCTGAAGGAATATCGTCGCGAGCAATGATTATAGCTCAAGGTGATCTAATAAAATTTAGCAATGAATTAAATCGAAGTCTGCAAATTGATAATTTATCTATCTTAGATACCGAAGAGAAATCTGTAATAATTGAATCAAAAGATTTTCGAACTTATGGTTTTGACTTTTTGGGTGAATTCGATTTTGAAGTAGATGGTACGGAGTTTAAGGTTTTTGTACAGAAAAATGTGGAATAAAAACAAAATCTTAAATATATTATTTTTCACGTCAATTTCATTTATATTCTTATTCCTTTTTTCAACTAGAAGTGTGTTTGCAGATGAAGTCCAATGTTACGAGATTCCATGGCCGACAGGTGATAAAGTGTATAACTGTCCAGCATCATTACGTACTTGTACTGCAGGGGTAGTTGGATGCGCTGGAACTCTATGTGATGAGGACTCGGGTGGGGTCGCTCATACGTCCTGTTTGCCATCATCAGAATGGGGCTATTATTGTTGGACAATGTGCGGCCCAGGAGGTGGTGGAAGCGTTGGACCTCCAGATGATGATATTGCATGGGTTAGAATCTTTTCTAGAAGTTTTAATTCTACCGAAGTTTATTATGGACCGTATGATGTTTCTGGGTTATCAGTTAATTCTACCAATAGAAAAGATTGGACTGTAAATGTTTCTACTAATTCAGGTAATGATGGTGGAGAAATTTGGTCTGGTCATATGTGTGGTCGTGGTAAAGCTGCTAGCGTCACTCCTGAGGGTAAATTAAATATCGTAAGTAATTCTGCATGTGTCAGAAATGGCCAGACTTGTGCTTATGATGATGGAGACGGCTGTACTCAGGTCGAGTGGTTTAGTGGAGGAGATAACCTAGCGGATTTGAATGCTGATAGGGATAAAATTTCTAATGTTAACAAATTACACCATATCCTCAAAGATGGTTTTAATAAAGAACTCGACAAAGATGGTGACTGGGTACCCGTAACTATTCCAGCTGGAATGCCAATGCAACGCTACGACAAAATATTTACTTTTAATTTTAAAGCAGTAGAAAATAAACAGTGGAAAGTTAGAGTCAGCACTCCGATGTCTTATTTTTGTTACAACGCATATGGTCTTGCAAGAAATGATGTGGGTGAAGTAAGTTTGGGTGATAAAGACAGTGGAGGAGGATTATTTCTGGAAAGCGCTGGTGCAGAAAGACTACATCAGCGACCTGAGCTAGAAGATCCATCTTTGGGCGTACTGGATGATGGAACCAGATGTTCCGTAGAGTTAGATTTTAATGGTGGTGGAAACTATGTTTTGTTTGAAGCTCGAAAATCAGTTATTGGTAAGGTCGTAAGCTTAAGTGGAACAGCCAACTCAGCTTCAGGACTTCCAGGAGTGCAGGTAAGTTTAAGATATAACAACAATAATTCTACCCCAGTTACAGTTACGACAACGACAGATTCAAATGGATATTACCGTTTTAATGAACCTAATTTATATTCAAGCGAATTTTATACGGTATTTGTTTCGGGTTCCACTCCAGGTGGTCATACTGGAGCCGCATTTGCAGTTGATCCAAAAAACTATCTAGCTACGACTGGGACAAATATCGGTTATACGTATAGAAGTGATGGAAGAGATACCCGAGTTGGCGAATCACAGTTCTTTGGACAATCCACTATAACCAATAACGACTGTTCAAGTTCAAATGTCGAAGCAAATTTAAGCTCTGGTAGATGTGTTTTTGCTTTTAATAAAACTCCGACTCAATTTCCAACTGGTACTCTAAGTGTTGTTAATAATGCAAATAAAATTCCTGTTGGCTTTGCGTATGACCATGCGGTATGTCTAAATGGTTCAGTTTCATATGCTACTTCAGTTAATGCAACTCCATTGCTACGAGCTGCGTATCCATACAGTTTAAGCACG
>JAUPVU010000022.1 GCA_030916925.1 Patescibacteria group bacterium | reverse complement strand
TTGATTCACTTGGATATGTTTCACCTATTCTTTTTAAGATATTTTCAGAAATAATGGTACTAATTATATTTTTATACCCGTTGTTAAGCCGAACCTATATGACAAAGAATGCCATTTAATGATTCAAGTGGAAGAATTGTGGGTAAAACTTTGAAAATAAATTAATATTTCTAGTTTGAAACATATAGAAATGGTTGTATTAGCTGTATATACGAGCCCTATCAAATAAGTGACGTGAACTGCTAGTCATTTAATTAATAAGTGTTTTTCCTTTACAATCAACCTATTCAAAGGTAATTGGCAAGCATGTTTCTATTGTTACAAGCTTGACTTTTAGTATGTATAAAGAGACAGCGATACTATAGGGTGTGGACAATATGATCAAGTGAATCGACAATAATAGCTCTAATAATGTTTATGTCTGATAGTAATAAGTATAGGACACTACTGTATCTTTTCGTAGGTCATAAAAACTTTCTTTTCCGTTTCGTTTCCTGCCTTGTCAATTGCTTTAATAAGGATTTCATTCCCTCCATCATTTAAAGATACTTGAGCTGTAAATTCTCCCTCTGAATTTAGTATTGCAGATTGCTCTTCTACTAGAACATTTATACCTGCCTCGGTCTTTCCAGTAACTGCATAGGTACGCTCTGTTGCTTTATATGTTTCACCTGACTTCGGTGACAATATTTCTATTTCAGGTGCTGTAATATCACGGACGATGCTATAGGATTTAGAGTCTGTGCTTTTATTTCCACTGTTATCCTCGGCTATGACCTTGATATTTGATATAGCATATCCTATTGGGATATCAGAAAAGCTGAATCCACCTTCATTATCTGTTATTGTTTCGGATTGTTGTGAATTATCAATATACATGACTATTTTGATACCAGGTTCTGATTTTCCATATATTGTAGTCTTATCCTCTTTAATGGCTTCTGGGATTGGTTCTAGGTATGGTGATACAGGCGCAACAGTATCTTTTACTTCGTATATATCCTTATTTCTAAATAAATCCCAAAAAGAATTAACACTGGCTAAAAAGAACACCATCCAAAGGTATGTAAAAACTACGATACCAAGTGAACCTAGGTTTAATAGGATGATTCTTTTAATTAAATATTTTTTTACGTCTTTTTTCTTGTTTATCATAAATAATGGAGCCACCCGGCGGAATTGAACCGTCAACCTACGGTTTACGATACCGTTGCTCTACCAATTGAGCTAGGGTGGCGTAACTAAAATAACCTTAACAAATTATATACTAATTATGCTAACCTAATTATGTATATCGTTTATTTAATCCATGCCCAAAAAACTAGTCAAGAAAGAACAATTAACGCAAGCAAATTTAAAAAATTTACAGGAAACGTTCATAGCTATAACGTCTCACAAGTTTCTTTCTCCAATTACAGTAATAAAATGGAATCTGGAGTTATTAACTGAATCAACTACAGCTTTGTCTGAAAAGGATAAAGAAAAACTATTAGATATTAAAAATAATGTTCAAAGATTAGATGATATCACTAAATTGTTACTTCGGATCTATGAAGTTGCAACAAGTCCAAGTGTTGGATCCTTTAAAAATTATTCTCCAGGATTGATAATCGATCAGCTCTTGCAGGAATATTCGCTCCTAATAAAGCAAAAACGCCTTACAGTAATAAATAATGTTAATCGTGAAGATTCATATCACCTGCCTGGTTCTGAATACTTTATGAGAGAAATCTTGAGGTCTATCATAGACAATGCAGTTAATTACAATGTTAAAGAAGGAAAACTCCAAATCGATCTCACTACAAGTGCGAAGGCTGTTAAAATAACTCTCCAGGATACCGGAATAGGTATTCCAGAAGAAGATCAGAATTTAATTTTCAACCCCTTCTATCGAGCTTCAAATGTGATGAAGATGTCATTCAATGGTAATGGTTTGGGTTTGTATATGTCGAAAATGGGGTTGAATTTAGTTGGTGGCGATATTCGTTTTTCGTCCAACCCTGGTGTTGGTTCGAAATTCGAGTTGGTGTTTCCAATATTATAGTTCTCAATAGATATGGGTGAATTGCGTAAAGTAAAAAGAATCTTAATCGTGGATGATAACGAGTTTTTCGCTAAAGTAATTAAAAGCGAACTACTTAATCACGGCTACGAGGTTGACATTGTCTATAATGGAGAGCAAGCTTTGGATTTCTTGAAACATACTCAAGTAGATTTAATTTTGCTCGATATAATTATGCCAATTAAAGATGGTTTTGAAACCATGGAAGAAATAAAGAAAAATGAACTCACTAAAAATATTAGCGTGGTATTTTTTTCTAACTTAGGACAGGCTGAAGACATTCAAAAGGCTATGAATATGGGTGCACAATCATATATCGTAAAAAAAGATTTTTCGCTCAAAGAGGTGATGGATAATATAGAAACACACATACGAAAGTCGGATAGCTTGTAATGTATTTTTTCGTATTGTATATTTTAGTTGTAAATATAGTTTAATTTTGTTTTTGAAAGGAACTTAATGTTTACTCCTGCTAATCATAATAAAAAAGGATTTACGTTAATTGAGTTATTAGTCGTTATCGCTATCATTGCTACTTTGGCTGTAGTCGCCTTTGTTGCATTGGACCCAGTAAGAAGGATTCGGGATGCACAAAATGCTACGCGAAGGACCGATGTTGAAAATATCTCCTCAGCTATTGCGTTACAGACAATAGATGATGCTGGAGTTTTACCAGCAGGACTTGTTGCAGATGGATTAACATACCAAATCGGAACATGCGCATCTGGTGCTGCTACATTATGTCCAGGAGCACAAGGAGCTTGTGTAGATTTATCAACGGTATTAGCTCAGAAGCTTAGCCCTATTCCAACAGATCCTGATTCAGGAACAGCTGCTACTACGGGATACTCAGTATCCGTAGATGCAAACAATATCGTAACTGTAACCTCATGTGGCGCAGAGGGTGTAGATCCAATCTTTACATCTAAGTAAATTTTGCTCAGATACACAGAGCTTTCCCGCTTTGGCGGGAAAGCTCTTTTTTGTTCTTCTTTTTGTTGTTAATAAACGCTTTTTCATATAAGATTTATTTAACTGCCCATGCAAATTACAGATGAAATCCTAAAAACAATTTTGTTGGATACCCAATTGATATCTGACAAACAATTTGAATTAGCTATAACCAGCGCTAAAGCACAGGGAACAACTCTTCATCATTATTTTGTTGATTCCAATACCATTAAAGATACTGATTTAGGTCAGCTAGTAGCAAATTACTATAAACTTCCATACATAGATTTAAGCCGAGTTGCTATTACTGAAAAAGTATTGCGAATTATTCCAGAAGATACTGCGCGAAAAAGAAAATTCATCAGCTATTTAGAAGAAAAAGATGCTTTACACGTTGCTACTCCAAGTCCAGAAGATGTCGAGATGATAAGTTTTCTTGAAAAAAAGGTAAATAAAAAAATCGTGGTACATTACACGACAGAGAGAAACATTAAGGATGCCCTAAATGGCTATGCAAAAAATGTTACGTTAGCGTTTGAGGATATACTTGCTGAAAATATAAAGCAGATCAAAAATTCCTTTACTGGAACTTCTGAGCCACCGATTATTAAAATCGTAGATACCATTATTGAATATGCATTTAAAAATAAAGCCTCAGATGTACATCTTGAACCAGTAGATACATATTCATTACTTAGATTTAGAATAGATGGTCTATTAAAGGATATTGTTAAATTACCAAAAGAATTACATGATCGGTTAGTCACAAGAATAAAAGTTATGAGTGATTTAAGAACTGACATTAGGCAAGCTCCACAGGATGGGAAAATCCATATTAAATTAACCGAGGAGACTTTAAACCTAAGAGTTTCAATTGTCCCCGTTTTGGGTGGTGAGAAAGTTGTACTTAGAGTTTTAGCGGAAAAAAATAAGGGATTAGGTTTGGTTGAATTAGGTTTTCGTGATGAATCATTAAAGAGAATTGAAGAATCATATAGAAAACCATACGGGATGATTTTAACGACTGGTCCAACTGGTTCTGGAAAAACTACTACGCTTTATGCAATTTTGAAAGAGATTAATACCCGTGAAATTAATATCATGACCATTGAAAATCCTGTTGAATATGAAATTGAAGGCATAAGCCAAATTCAGGTGAATCCAAAAGCAGGATTAACTTTTGCTACAGGACTTAGATCAATCGTTAGGCAAGATCCAGATGTTGTACTCGTTGGAGAA
>JAUPVU010000021.1 GCA_030916925.1 Patescibacteria group bacterium | reverse complement strand
TTTACATCCTTCGCAATACGAACGTCCCTTTAAAAAATCTTCACCACGATACAAACGGTCAATCATGGCCATTCCAAATGAACCTAAAATTGATCCAAGCACAAAAAAGAAGACTGTAAAAAGAATTTCTAAAAACATCACTTAATATAGCTATACAAAAATACCTCTACAGATAAAAACGGATTTATATTATTTGAATGCAAATTCCGCTTTAGTTCAATAATACGTGAAATAGCACCAGAGATATACTTTTTATCTCTACATCCATTATCTATTAACAAAGACCTTAATTCAAAAATCCAAAAATTAAATAATTCTGAAACAAAATCTCTATCTGCAAGTTTAGTTTTATTACTTACGGCCCAATCAATACGTGCTCCTAAATCCATTTTCATTAAAGCCAAAAACGAAAACTTAATGTCAAAATCATTCGTGTTCGATTGTCCAACATTATTTAATATCGCGCGCGAACGAATCGTACTTAACAAATTATCAGGATGATTGACACTTAAAATGTAAATAATATATTCGGGGACTTCTTCTAAAGTTTTGAGAAGAGCATTTTGAGCTTCTGTCGATAAATGCTGCGCATCTTTTATAACAATAGCCTTAACTTTCGCGATAACGGGTTTAAATGATGACTCCTTAATAATCTGTTTAACTTCTGAAATAGGGATGTTTTTTTTATCCTCAGCTTTTTCTAAGACTTTTACATCAGGATTATTATCCAGAGATAAACCTAATGACTTTAAATATTCTACAACTGCTTTGTCTCTGAAAGTGCTGTCATTTGAAGCAAATATTATGGTTTGCATGAATAAGTCTATGATATACTAAAAAATATAGTATGCCCACAAATCCTGCCAATAAAATTGAAACCGTGCTACTCGAAAAAGGTCTATTATCGAAGACACAGGTAGATGCAATAAAAAGAATTCAGCTGTCATCAGGAAAATCAGCATTAGAAATATTAGAAGAAAATAGATACGTAGATGCCGAAACTTTAGTGAAAGCTAGAGGAGAAATATCAGGAATACAATACTACTCACCAACGAGTGCTGAAATTAAACCAAATATATTGCAACTTATTCCAGAAAAATATGCCCGCAAATATAAATTATTACCAATAGAAACAGATAGCTATACATTAAAAGTCGCGATGGCTGATCCATTCGATTTAGATGTCATTCAATTTTTAGAAAGAACAACTAAAAAAGTGATACAACCATTAATCGCTGTTGATACCTTACTAGTTGATGCAATTGATAAACAATACGGAAGGGGATTCGGAGATGAAGTTACCCAAGTAATTGAGAGAGCAGCCGAAACTACAACAGAAAAAATTCAAGAATCATTATCATCAATAGAACAAGCAGACGATATTATTAAAGTTTCTCCTGTTGCTAAAATAGTGAGCGTAATTTTGGAATACGCTGTTAAATCTGGAGCATCTGATATTCATATAGAGGCTGAAGAAGGCAAAACAAGAATTAGATACAGGATTGATGGAGTTTTGCAAGAAAAATTTCCATTACCAAAAAGCATTCATAATTCAATAATTGCAAGAATTAAAATCCTCGCCAACATGCCAATTGATGAAAGAAGAAAACCGTTAGATGGTAAATTTAAAGTTGAGGTCGGAAACAATAAAACAGATCTTAGAATTTCTACACTCCCAACCGTAAATGGAGAAAAATGCGTTATAAGACTTTTAAAATCTGACAATCAAATATTATCATTAGATCAACTTGGCTTATGGGGAGATGGAAATAAAATCTTTGTAGATGGACTAAGCCAAAACACAGGAATTTTATTAGTCACCGGCCCTACAGGATCTGGTAAAACACTTACACTAGCAACTTCACTTGCAAGATTAAATTCTCCAAAGGTTAACATAATTACGTTAGAAGACCCTGTTGAAATTAGTATTCCTGGAGTAAATCAGGTTCAAATTAACACTGCTGCAGGACTTACATTTGCTAATGGACTAAGAGCAATTCTAAGACAAGATCCAAATATTATAATGGTAGGGGAAATTAGAGATGTTGAAACTGCAAAGTTAGCGATACAAGCTGCACTTACAGGACATTTAGTCCTCGCAACATTGCACACTAACTCCGCTGCAGGCGCAATTCCTAGACTTATAGACATGGGCGTTGAACCATTTTTACTTTCTTCAACAATTAATGTTGCATTAGCCCAAAGACTTACAAGGCGAGTTTGCGAGGCTTGTAAAACCTCATACGAAGCGGACCCTATAATCTCACAGGATATTAAAAGAATTTTAGGCGATAGATTATTAAAAATTGCCTTGGCTAAACCTCAACTTCCATTAGACAAAACTGGAGAAGCTTTACCAGTAATAGAAGCTAAAAAAATACAAGAAATCAAACAAGATTCACCTCAGAATGGAACAATTGAAATAAAATCACCATCTATGGCAGAGATTATTAATGCAAATAAAACGATCCCAACGTCGTTACCAACACAAGCCGCAAGTGGAACACCAGCACCTTCAATCTTAGATCAAACTAAATTAATTTTATACAAAGGTAAGGGATGTAAAGAATGCAACAATACTGGATACAAAGGTAGGATTGGTTTATACGAAATAATGAAAATAACAACCAACATTCAAGATTTGGTAGAAGCAAGTGCATCAGCAGACACTATCCAGCGAAAGGCCGAAGAAAATGGTCTAATTACCTTAGTGCAAGATGGTTATATTAAAGCTCTATGGGGACTAACAACCCTTGAAGAAGTCCTTTCTGTTGCAGATGAAGTTTAATTCTTTATACTAAATTTATGCCCGAGAATAATCCCATACAAGTTGACGAGATTTTGAGAAAAGCCATTCAGTTAAACGCATCGGATATTCATTTTTCATTTGATACGCCACCTATCTCAAGAGTCGCCGGGGTATTATCACCAGTATCAGGATTTGGAGCATTAAACGAAGATGATTTAAAGTCAATTGTTATTCAACTTTTACCAGAAGAAAAAATAGAATTATTATATAAGGATAGAGAAATTGACTGTGCTTATGAACTTACAACCAAAGAAAGATTTAGAGTAAACATATTTTTTGAGAAAGATAAATTAGCTTTTGCACTAAGACTTATTCCACCTCACATTCCTACTCTTGATGAATCAAGCATCCCTCATATTTATTATGAATTTTGTAAATTGCCAGCTGGTTTAGTAATAGTTGCAGGACCTTCTGGAGTGGGAAAATCCACCACCCTTGCAGCTATGATTAATTGGATAAATCAGAATCGAAATACTCATATCGTTACGATTGAAGATCCAATTGAATATTTATTTAAATCAGATAAATCACTTATTCAACAAAGAGAATTGCACTTAGATACAAAGTCTTGGGAAAAATCCCTTAAATCTGCGCTTAGAGAAGATGCAGACGTTATATTTGTAGGGGAAGTTAGAGATTTTGAGACACTTAATCTTACTTTAAAAGCTGCAGAAACAGGTCATCTTGTTTTTACTACAATTCATGCTTTTTCAGCATCACAAACTATCGAAAGAATTATTGGAATGTATCCAGAAAACAAGCAGGCACAAGCCCGAATGCAACTTAGTGTAGTTCTTGAAGGTATTTTTACCCAAACATTAGTTTCTGGAATCGACAAATCTAAACGATACCCAGCAGTTGAAATTTTAATAGCTACAGACGCGGTTAAAAATACTATAAGAGAAGGTAACTCACACTTTATTGATAATATTATAAACACAAGTATTGAAACAGGAATGCAGTCACTTGAGAGATCCCTAGCGGATTTAGTTAACCAAGGAAGGGTTACACTTGAGGTTGCAATGGCAAGTAGTCGTAAACCTGACGAAGTCGTACGCTTTGTAAAACGAAGAAAATGAAATTTAATTATTCTGCCAAAACTCAGGATGGTTTAGCCACCAAAAAAGGTCAAATAGAAGCTCCTGATTTAAGGACTGCAATTGCATTGTTAAGAGATAAGCGATTAATCGTGTATTCAATGTTACCAGCTCAAACTGAAACCTCTGTAATGGGCAGGTTATCAGAGATGATGGGGGTATCTTTAAATGATAAAGTCAAATTTACTGAATATTTATCGAGCATGTTACTTGCTGGACTTCCTTTAACAAAGGCTCTTGAATTAATGGTGTTTCAGACAAATAAAAAGTCGATGAACACAATTACCGAATCCCTATTGCGAACAGTTGAAAGTGGTGGCCAATTATCAGCAGGATTAATAAAACATATTGATACCTTTGGTGAGGCATATATTAGTTTAGTAAGAGCCGGCGAAGCCTCTGGACAATTAGCTGAAGTACTGCAAAGACTTGCTGTGACACTTGAAAAACAGAGAGAATTCAAAGCTAAAATAATTGGGGCATTAATCTACCCAATTATTGTTACAGTAGCGATGGTCGGTGTCTTCGTAATTATAGTTGTGTTTGTAGTTCCACAAATGACCGCAGTATATGAATCATTTGACGTTGTTTTGCCATTTTCTACTAGGGCACTTATTGCGATATCTGATTTTATTGTTGGTTTTTGGTGGATAATAGTGATAATACTTGCTGGAATTATTGGTGGCTTAAAAGTCTTCACGGCTACAGATGATGGCAAATATGTTTTTTCTAAAATGGGAATGCGAACACCTTTAATTGGCGGACTTATAAGATATTCAAACCTGGTACAGTTTTCTAGAACATTGGCACTACTTATTCAATCTGGAGTTCCAATTATTGAAGCATTAAAAATTGTTAGGGACAGTGTGTATAGCATTATCTATAAAGAGTCAGTGGACGTATTTATTGAGGATGTAAGACACGGATTTCCACTTTCACAATCTATTACACAAGATAAGAACTTTCCACCCATGGTCGGTTCTATGGCTGTTATCGGAGAGGAAACTGGATCTATCGACAAACAACTTGAATCCGTTGCTAAATATTATGAAGGTGAAGTAGATAAAATTATTAAAGGTCTATCAACGGCAATTGAGCCATTAATAATGATTGTTCTTGGAGCAATGGTCGGTTTACTAATTGTTTCGGTTATTTTGCCAATCTATCAACTTACTACGAGTTTTTAAAAAAATACGGTAGCAGTTGATTGGGGTTTCTCAACTGCTACCGTTGCCGTCTGTGCCCTTCAGGCATTATGCCAGAACAAGGGCAACTCCTCCGACTACAACTCCGAGTGCCAGTCCAAAAACAATCAGGACGGCACAGCCATCCCCTCCGTTCTGCTTAACTTCCTCGACAAC
>JAUPVU010000020.1 GCA_030916925.1 Patescibacteria group bacterium | reverse complement strand
TAATCACAATCGCATTCGTACTTGAAGAGACAAGCGAAGCATTCTTAATTTCGTATTCTAATTTTTTTATTACGAGTTCTAAATTATCCTGAACTTCTTCTTGAGCTTTTGATTTTGCACGTCCATTTATAATCATAAATACGTACGACATAAGAGCTGTCATAAACATAACAACAATTGCTACATATAAAACTACTTCAACTAATGTCATTGATTTTTTATTATTCATATTTCCTCCATGAAAACGCATACCAAAAATCTTCATTATAGGATCCAAAATCCGCTTGTTTAGTAAGCTGTAAACCAACCGAGTCATAAAATTGATTATTGTCACCATCCCACACTATCGTGTGTACTCTTTTCGATTGATCTCCCATTACAACCATAATGTCATTAGAATTATGCGAAGGTAAAACTCTAGTTGTGGTAAGAGATTGTGAAGACGTTGGCCCAAGTTCATCTATTTTTTGTTCACCTGACCAACTCAGGCTACTTGCATTAAAAACCCTATATTTTGGCTCTCTCAAATCCGCATCTGTTGGTCCGTTGCTATAAACAACAATAGCGTCATCGCCACTATTTTCATATCCAACGCTAAAACTCCTCTCATCATTCCCATGAGTTCGTGTAGCAATTTGCGTGGTATTAGTCCACAAAGGAGTATACGTTGTCGCCATACAATTTATCCCTCGAATAGAATCTTTCGCGCAGCCCAAGAATTGATCCCTCTGTGGATTATCACTAATTTCAAAAATTCGTGCACGACCTGGTAAAGCTACATTTTCAATATTACTACTCCAGCTGTTTGTAGAATCGTTCCATATTTTAATGTTTGGATTATTATCATTGGCTTCATTAAACATCAACGCTAATCTTGAATCAGAAAATCTATTCCACTGTAATGAAATGTTCTCTATTGAAGATCCACTTGATGAACTACCATGAGTAACACCGCTTCCCCAGCTAGAACCATTCCAAACAAAAGTTGTTGTCTTCTGCAACCAATCTCTTACTACAAAAATAGCTCTATTGCTATCTGGCCGTGCCTCAATTTCCATCCAGACTGGATAGCCAAGAAATCCCAAGTTCCCAACTGAGCCTTGCGAACTCCAACTGGTACCATTCCAAATTCTATATTTGGGTGAATATGTGAAATCATCATATACAGCAATAAATCTACCGTCCTGTAAGTAAGTACCACTAAAATTTCTTGTATTTGGATTAGTGTTATCGCCATAACCTGCCAACTGAATAGGAGATATCCAACGGGTACCGTTCCAAACGTGGGCATAAATAAACTGCCCATCCTCTGTGTGTTTTGACATTAGTACATATTCATCCCTTGTATCCGACGCATAGAGCTCAATCCGCCTTGTATCTCGATTGGCAGGTACTCCAGCATCTGGAATAGTAAACTGTGGAGACCACGTTCCATCCTCATATAAAAATCTGTATCGTATAATATCATCCGAACCAGAATAATCTGCATACACTAACATTCCTGATCCTCCTCCTGGCACTTCCCTTTCCCAATTTGTTATTAGAGAAGACTGAGTTATGTTTCGTACGCTGTTGTTTGCATTATCCCAGTTAACGGTAACGCTCACATTTTTTGAAAATAAATCTAATGCGCTAGTTGGACTATTTGTGACAATAGTTCCGTCCTCTTCCCGATAAACATCTGAAATAGTAATCACTCGTGTATATTTACTATCCGTGATATCTGAGTTTGCGATAAATTCCCAATCTTGTGTCTGGTTATTGTAATTAACACCCCACTGACCATTTATTAAACTCTCCCAACTTTTCCTCTTCAAATATTCTGTTACCTCTAGACCCTCATTCACTAATTGTCTAGCTTTGGTATTCTGTTCACTCATAGTGGTTAGTTTATAGCTTGTCGTTAAAAATCCAGCGCCGCTTGATATAACAATTGTAAAAACTCCAAGTGCTACTAATAACTCCACCAATGAAAATCCCTTTTTAATCGATTTCATAACCACCTACCTCATTGATTTCAATTAATCGACTCTCAATTCCATCGGTGATGGTGATACTCACACTAGATGACAACTCACCTGTATATCTTTCGAATAGAACGTTTTCTAATCCTGTAATTGATATATTTGGCTCAGGTATAAAAGTCTGACGCGTATTTACAGGAATACAGGAATTTAAGTATTGAATAATCTCACCATCAACCATACAAACACCCCATTCACCATTTTCTATACCATCAATGGAATATTGTTGAGACGACCTAAGAAATGAACCTACTATACGGGAGGTTTGTTCAACTTGATTAGACGTTAAGGAATTTAATAAATAAGGTGCCGACATGGCAGAAAGGATTGCGATAATTGCCACGCTTAATAATAGCTCGTTATAAGAAAATGCTTTATAAAACCTACTTTTTATAGATTTCATTTAAAAATTACTGGTAACTTTATAAATTGGTCCAATAATTGCTAATGCTATGAAGGCTACCATACCACCGATTCCAACTAATAAGATTGGCTCAAGCATAGTGGTTAAATTTTTCGCTAAATCATCAACTTCTTGTTCGTAGAATTCACTTAAATAAAGTAAAACCTCTTCGAGATTTCCAGTTTTCTCCCCAACACCTATCATTTTTGTTAACATAGGAGGAATTTCCGAGAACTTTCTTTCTTGTAGAGAAATACTAATACTTTTTCCTTTGAGCAAATCTTCTCTAACAACTAGGAGGTAACTTCTATAAACAACATTCGACATTGTATTCGAAGCCGTTCTTAGCCCCTCTGCAATAGGAACACCACTTTTAACTAAGGTAGCTAAATTACGACAAAATCGAGCCAGCTGACCATACTTAAGTAATTTTCCGAAAATTGGAATGCGTAATAACATTTTGTGCCAAATGGGCTTAAACAATTTTGTATTAACAAACCATCTTAAAAAGATAAAAAATACAGCGCCTCCACCAAATATCAAAATTCCATGGTCTTTCATTATATTCGCAATAAATAATAGAATTTTTGTAGGAAGAGGTAACTCGATATCAAGAGATGTGAAAAATCCTACTAACTGCGGCAAGATAAAGAGAGATATAAAACCTGCAATCCCAACACCTGTCGCCATGATTATCGCAGGATAGAACATAGCTCCTTGTATTTTTTTTCTTAATGCATAATCTTTAGCAAGTTGCTCGCTTAAGAATTCTAAAGTTTCTTCTAGGGTTCCAGAATCCTCACTAACTTTTATTAAACTTGTATAAAAGTCATCAAATATTTTCGGATATTTTTTTAGTGCATCACATAACGATTTTCCATTCTCTACACCAACCAAAACATCTCTTAATACAAATTTGAAATATTCACTCTCACTATTTGCCGCTAAAGACTCCACTGCTTCGAATATTGGAACACCTGATTTAATCATTATCGCTAAATGTTTTGTAAACATTAGCTTATCTAAAAATGATACCCGTTTAAGTAATATCATATTATTCTTTAGTCCCACGAATTACTTCTGCAAGAGTTGTTGTTCCCATCTTTACTTTTTCAAGACCATCTTCAAGCATTGTTTTCATTCCTTCTTTCTTTGCAATTTCAGCAATAGTCGCAGCGTTCTCTTTGCTTACAATTGCTCTTCTAATTTCTTCACTTACATACATTACTTCATATATTCCAACTCTTCCCTTATATCCAGTATGATTACAAATATCACAACCTTTTCCAACATAAGTATGTACTTCATTTTTATCGCCAAATATTTTCTTAATCATTTCTTTTGGAAATAACTGAGTGTATTCTTCCCAACTTTTCCTATCGTGAATCTCGGTTACCCGGCATTGTTCACAGATTTTTCTAACAAGTCTTTGACCTACTATTACATTTGTGGAAGACGCTACAAGAAATGGTTCTATTCCCATATCGAATAATCTTGGAATTGTAGTAGCAGCATCATTTGTATGT
>JAUPVU010000019.1 GCA_030916925.1 Patescibacteria group bacterium | reverse complement strand
TTTTACGTTTATTTTCATAGCTCAATCATATCAAAGAAATATTCTATTGATTACTACAAGAACAAATCGGTCACACTTGCTTACTGATCTAGCTTCGTAATAATTGTGAGTTCATCTTGCCAATCCAAGATACCCATATCTAAAATGTGCGCACCTAATCTGTCGTATTTTCTATCTCCAATTTGAAGGCAGATTGTACTTATGTCGTTGGTCTCTGTATCAAAGAAATCAGGATTTTCTGAAGGTGCATCCGTTATGCATGCCATTAAGAAATTATTAACTAGTTGAGTGAAAATTGGATCTGCCCTACCTAGTAATTCGAATCTTCTGAGTCTTTCCGCATTATCGCAGAAGCCCAAACCACCCGGTATCGTCTCGATAACCATTTCTCCAAACACAATTTCTCTAAACGAGTCCCGGTCGCTTATAGGTTTTGTTTGTTCCCATATAGTATGTAGTAAATCAAAGCGAACATCTGGGTGCATAAATTCCGGCATCCAATCTCTCATTTCTAGCACTTCTAGATAAGCCTCGAGTGGCTTACCTTCGTCTAAGAGTGCATCAATTTTCTTTGACGATAACCTGTCCGATTCTAATCGATGCTGGGGAATAACCCTTCTTGTTTCATGTGCCCATGCAGACAAGAGTTGGTACTTCTGGGCACTCTGAACAGTAAATGCTCCGTCGTGATCCGGATCTGTGGTTCTCGCAGCGTGATCGTACTGTCCAATTAATGTCCAAAGTACTAGTAGACGTCCCATTGGATCGCTAATTCTCTCAACAGACTTGTCAGGCCAATCGAGGCGTTGGTCAATGTCAGCAAGGCCAAGATTTGGCAATCCTCCATCTTGTCGTAGGGGGTTTTCGGGGTCAGTCATAATAATATTTACTCAAGAGTTCAGTTAACAGGAACATCTGAATTAATAAAATAACCATAGTATATAATAAGAATTATGTCAATCGGTTAGCCCTTTTGAGCAGTGTTGATTTCAATATTAATCTATTAAATCCAGCTCTTTTAGTTTTGGCATGACATCATGTTTAAAAATTGAACCAATTTGTATGCCCGTTATTTGTGTATTCACCCACATTATTTCTTCAACTTCGTTACTAGGAATTGGGTCACCATGTGCTTTGTGAATTAAGAATACATCCATTTCAAGTGTTCTAGATTCATTTCCAGCTGCTTGAGCCGTATATGTACCAAAAGGTTCCAAATCGGCTTCAATAATCTCTAGTTGAACTTCTTCCATCATTTCTCGAATTAACGCTTCAACTGCGGTCTCATTTCCTTCTAATTTTCCACCAGGTGCCACGAAGATTTCTTTTCCTTTTGAGCGTGTCACCAAGAAACTGCGATCTTTAATTAATACTCCACCAGCCTTATGTATGTCTGCCTTACTACTCATGGGAGTATTGTATCAAAATTGATTCTACGTTAATGTATCAACTATTTATTTTCGGAAGCGGGTATTTCTAAATCTACTAAATTAAGAACCGAGTTTTTTCTGAAGTTGTTCCATAAGATGTGCATGAAAATCCGTCATGAATGGATTCCAAAGCATATGAGGACGCTTGTGTTTTTTGATCGTATTGATTATTTGATCTGCTTCAATGTTGGCAAATTCTTTATAACGCCAAATGGTAATTTCAGGGGGTGTTAAATATTCAATAATGTCTGGGTTAATTTTATCAATTGACTTAGCGAATTTAGCTGATTTACTGTTCTTTGATTCTGCATCATCATATGTTTCGTGGTACATAGGGTGGAGTAATTTGAGTGCAGCTTCTCGCTCAGCTATGTTCGCGTCAGCTTTTTTGGTAAATGTCATTTCATCGCCGGTTATTAACTCGCCAATATCATGAATAGCCATCATTATTAAGGATTGACCTAAATCTACCTCATCGTCATCAATATATGGGAATAATGCTGTCCCTAACATCGGCAATGATCCGACATGCTCTATAAGTGATTCTCGTATAAGTTCGTCTTTAGGGTGATACTGGTAATCACTGAAACGGGCTTGAGCTATTTTTAGTAGATAAGGTTGTGTTGTAGCACGTCTTTCAAGAGAATAATTTTCAAAGAGAAATTCAATTTCATCCAGAATTTTCTGTAAGTCGTATTTTTTGGTCATGACTCAATCATACTAAATAATTGTGCATCTCGACAGAATTGTAATTAAAACCTGACTATTAAGGTAGGACTGTTTATTTAGAGGAGCAAGGTGCAAACTATTGCAACTACACTAAGACAAGGAGATTCAGTAATTATTGGTCTCTAACCAGTTTAAGATCGTTTTTGACTTGAAATTTCCATAAGGCAGTATTTTCTATAGTTTTCTGAAAGAGTTCCTCTAATGATTCATCATCTATAGCAGATTTTAGCATTCTCATGGGTCCACCATGTGTAATGAACAAGAAATCTGAATCAGGATACTTATTATACAATTCGTTCACAAAGTCTAATACGCGTTTATTGAATTCCAGCATTGACTCTCCACCACCAGGCTTACGTGTATAAAAGTTTCCTGGTACAGCATCCCAGTCAATATTGCTTGCAGGTTGTCCCTGAAAGCTCCCAAAACTTATTTCTCGTAATGCTGGCGTAAAATCTATAGGTAGATGAGGTGATTCCTTTTGAATGTAGAAAGCTGTGTCTCTACATCTTTGTAAATCTGAGCAATATATTCTGTCAAATACTACATTCTTTAATTCGTCAGCTAGCCTAGTTGCTTGTTGCTTTCCTTCATCAGTGAGTCTACCTGGAAGGTGACCCTGAACAATTCTACCAACATTTTCTTCTGTCTCTCCGTGCCTAACAGCAGTAATTTTCATACTTAAAGTATAACAAAAGAGCCATTTCAGGCTCTTAGTTCAGACTTTCCTACTTGGGTCATCTGTATGGTCAAATTGGAGGGCCCAGTGAGGGCCGCCTATGGCGCGTAGCGCAATCTTCTCGGAATGAATTCCTGCGAGGATTGCTTACGAACGAACTCACGACATTCAGTGAGGCAGCGGACTACGTCCTTTTCCGCTGTGGCGTGCTCGATGCAAGCATCTGTGCGCGTCCTCGCTCCACCGAACTTCACGACACAAAATTTTCAGAAGAAAATTTCTGTCGTGAGTTCAAGCTCAATGAACGTCAAATAAAAAAGACCTACCTTTCGGAAGATCTATTTTATTTGGAGGGCCGTATGTATCGTTGTTGCAACTAAGATTCAAGAATCTGAGTCTTCTTCTTTTCAAACTATTCTTCTGTAATTACACCTTCTTTTTTAAGTTCTGCTTTCT
>JAUPVU010000018.1 GCA_030916925.1 Patescibacteria group bacterium | reverse complement strand
GTTTTCTATTCGCAGGAGCAAGCGAAATCGAGCTTGATTCACAAGGTCGTTTTGTAATTCCACCTTTTTTGATGGATTATTCAAATTTATCTGAAGAAGGCATTTTTCTAGGACTTGGAAGATGGGTTGAGCTTTGGGATTCAACCAATTGGAACGCAAAACTAAAAGATATTGGTGATTCAAGCGGCGAAGTTGCTGATCGTCTTGCCAAAACTGGAGATCAAGATGTATAAAACAGATCATTTTCCAGTCATGTATAAAGAAGCATTGGATGCGCTGAACGTTCAAACAAATGAGCTATATATTGACTGTAATTTGGGACTTGGAGGACATACTTCTCTACTTTTGGAAAGAGGAGCAAGAGTAATTGGAATTGATGCCGATCATGAAGCAATTGAACATTGTCGAGAAAGATTTGGAAAGGAATTAGAAAGTGGCACATTAAAAATTCTTCATATGAATTTCAGTAAATTGAATGAAATTCCTCTGGAAGATAAAGTAGCAGGAATATTATATGATCTCGGATTAAACCTTGGTCAGCTTAAAGATTCAGCTCGTGGTTTTAGTTTTCACGATACCGGGGAATTAGATATGAGGATGGATACAACTCTTGGTGTGAAGGCAATCGACTTAATAAGATTGTTAAATGAAGATCAATTGAGTAAATTAATCTTTGAATACGGTGAAGATCCACAAGCTAGAATATTTTCAAAAGCAATAAAAATTGCTGTAAAAAACGGGAAAATTAATACTCCTTCGGATTTGGCGGAGGTAATTAGAAAAGCCTCTAAATATCCTCATAGCAAATTACATCCTGCTACAAGAACATTTCAAGCATTACGAATTGCAGTTAATAGTGAACTTGATTCTTTGCGAGAATCACTGGCTAATGCGATTCCGCTACTAAAAACGGGTGGACGACTAGTAATCATCAGTTTTCATTCACTCGAAGATGAGATTGCAAAATCATTGGCGGAATCGCAGCAGCTTATATCAATCACAAAGAAGCCAATAGAAGCGTCGCTTGATGAAGTCGAAAAAAATCCTCCATCAAGAAGCGCAAAAATGAGAATCTATGAAAAACAGTAAATATCTAAAAATCTTAAATTTAATACTTTTCATTGGATTAGTCCTAAGCTTTGTAAGTAGTTTATACATGTCAGACAAAGTTGCTTTAGCTGGCGCTAATTTAGGAGATATAGAAAGCAAAATCGATGATCAACAAAAATACAATTACTATCTGACCACCGAATTGAATAGGTTAAATTCTACGGCTGTTTTATATGATAGAATCCAGACATCTCAGTTTGTTAAAGCAAATGTAGACTATATGGATGTTCCGGCATACGCATATAGATAAAATCCTTTATGAGGAAATTCAGCGACAGCAAAAATTTTCGATTAGCACTGCCAAAATATTTTTTATATTTTGCAACTTGTTTCATTATCTTTAGACTTTTTCAAATCCAAGTACTTAATACTTCAAGATATAGGGCAGAAGCCAAGCAACAACAATGGAAGGGAGATATTATTCCTTCTAAAAGAGGTACGATTTATTCTTCAGATAAATATCCAGTCGCTCAAAGTATTCAAAAATATGATTTATATTATGAAGCCTCTGACAAGACGGATGAAACTGAATTATTACATGGGCTAGATACAGTAATCGAATATGATCGAAATGAGGTTAGAAACATTCTCTCAAAAGAAACCCGACGAGCCAAGTTATTAACGAATTTAGATTACCAACAAAAAACAATATTAGAAGGTCTTAAAATTCCTGGCGTAATTATTGAGCCTTACTACGTTAGAGAATATCCTGAAGATGATATGTTAGCCCATTTACTTGGATTTGTGGGTAAAGATAAATATGGCACGGATGTTGGATATTACGGATTAGAACAATACTATGAAGGTGATCTAGCTGGAACCCCTGGTAACAAATTTCAAGAACAATCGGCATCAGGTAACATAATTTTATGGGGAAACACTGAGGTAATTGAACCAGTTAATGGTAGTGATTTACATCTTACAATCGATCGTAATGTTCAATTTCTAGCTGAGAAGAGTATAAAGCGTGGTGTTGATATATATAATGCAAAATCGGGTAGCGTTATAGTAGTTCATCCCGAAACAGGAAAAATTCTTGCGATGGCAAATTATCCTGTATTTGATTTGGATAAATATGCTGATTTTGTCGATGAGAAAAATCTATTAAGAAATTCTGCTATCGGAACAGTGTATGAAGCGGGTTCTGTTATTAAACCAATTACGATGGCCTCGGCGATGGATTCAGGGCGGATTAGTAAAAATTCGGTTTATAACGATACTGGGCCAAAAATTTATTCTGGACATACAATAGACAATTGGGATGGCAAGCACCATGGTGAAGAAACAATGACCGAGATTCTTCAGCATTCAAATAATATGGGGATGGCATGGATTGGCACACAGATTGGAGACAAAGCATTGCTGGAATATTTTTCAGATTTTTATTTAGGCAAGAAATTATCTATTGATCTTGATGGTGAAGAGCGAGGGCTAATATATTCGAATCCGCCTCTTAAGGAAATTGAGCTAGCGAATGCGTCTTTTGGACAAGGTATTTCTGTAACACCGTTACAGGTTGCAATGTCATTTTCTGCAATCGCAAATAAGGGCTTTTTAATGAAACCTTACGTAGTGGAAGAAGTATCTGGTCCAGATGGATCATCTAAAACAGAGCCAGAGATCCTCTCAAGGCCGATTAGTACACAAACGGCAGATGAAATGGTTGGAATGCTGACTGAAGCCGTTGCCGGTGGTGAAGCTAAATTTTTCGTATCTAAAAAATATCAAATTGCTGGAAAAACTGGAACAGCTCAAGTTCCTGTGTCCGGAGGTTATGATGCGGATAGAACTAACGCCACTTTTGTCGGGTTTTTCCCTTCGTATAGAAATTTTGTAATGCTAATTAGGCTTGAGGAACCTTCATCACCAAGTGGATATGCAGCAGAGACTGCAGTTCCACTTTGGATGTCGCTAGCAGAAGAATTAGCAAACTACTATAATTTGCGACCTGATAAAGAATAATTTAGTATTACACTGTATGAATTTAGCTTCAACATATTTAATTAAAGGTGGTTGGTCTGCGCATGGAGATGTTGATGTATCTGGTGATACAAATTCGGCGATAGCTAATACTTGCCTCGCAGTGCTTACAGGAGAAAAGAAAATTATTTCAAATGCTCCTCGTACAAATATATTTTTATCATTTTTAAAAAATCTAGAATTATTAGGTGTAGAAATTAATTGGATTTCGATTACTCAAATCAGTGTTGATGTCGATTGGAATACCTTCGATCCCGATTTTGTCCACCTTTTACCTGATTTATCGCCAACCTTTTGTGAAATATTTATTAACCTGGTACTCGCAAAAAAGTATTCTGTAAAAGTTCCACTAAAATTTAGGACTCATTTACCCAGATATAAAAGATTAGGATGTAATGTTGAATTTTCGGATGATAATTACTTCTTAATACAAGCCCCAATACAAAACAACGGTGTTTTACCAAAATATCATATACATTCTTTTCAAAAAGACTTCTATGCTTTATTAAACTATTCGATATTAAAATATATTTATCCGAAAATTCATATTGATTTTGATAATAAACCTAATCCACTTAGAATTTTTAATGACCAAGAATATATGCAAAAGGATAAATATACTGTAACCGCAAATGTTTCGGAGGTAAATTTCTATGCGATGCTAGCAGTTCTAACTGATGGTGAGTTAAATATTAAAGGAGTGGATTTGCAACTGTCATTAGGGTTTTTAATGGATTTGGATGAAATAGGCGCAACATACGAAGTCAAATCAAACGTTTTGAAAATTTGGCAGGATTTAAAAATACTAAAGACTAAATACAACTATATTTCATCAAACCCCGACGAATTAGGTTATCTCTTACTATTTCATACTCTCTATGGCGAGAAAAAAGTTAGTATAACTTGTAGAGATTCCTTTGATATTAGAGATCTAATAAAGACATTAAATATAATGGGTTGTTATATTAGCTATGAACACGCGGAGAATAAAATATTACAACTAACTGTTAAGCCATCAGTATTAGTTACTTTTAAGTTACCAATCCCAAATGGGCGATGGGGTGGAGTAGTGTTAGCTGCTGCGATTTCTTACATCGGAAACAGTATCGTAACAGATATCGAGAAAATTTCTGATTATATACCATTTTTAGAAGAAACCTTAGAAAATCTTGATTTAAAATTAATTCCAAGAGCAAGTTAAATATCTCTTAACTTTGTAATAGCTCTGTTTATAATTGTTCCAATATTTGTTTCACTAATATTTAGAACTTCTGCAATCTTTTTGTTAGAATAACCTTCATAAAATTTCAGTTTTATAATTACTTGCTCCCGGTCTTTCAAATTGGTCAATAAATTTTTTAATGTAATTGAAATTTCATCGTCGATAAGTCTATCTTCTATTGAAGCCCTGGAATCAGGAATTAAGTGTTCAATGTCCAATTCCACGGTTGTTTTTAAACCGCGTAAATAATCTACATATGTGTTGTATGCGATTTTATAAATCCACGCAGAGAAGGAAGTTCCTTGCCATTTATAACTTGAAATATTCTTAAGGGCCTTTTCAAAAGTTGTTGATGCAAGGTCTTCGGCCGTTTGTAAATTTCCATTAACTTTATTTTGCAAATAACGAACAACTTTTGGCCAATAATATTCGTATAATTTGCCAAACGCCTTCTTATCTTTTTTTGCTCTATTTACAAGCTTTTCTTCATTTTCAAGCATAAGTGTGGAGATAATTTTCGACAAATTTTTTAATTTCGGGGTCAAAGTCTCTTTTTCTCCCATAGAATATATATGTTGTATTAGGTTTATTTTCTAGAGATTTTATATTAGTTGGATTAGTAACTAAGATTGTATTATCCGAAAACATTTCCAATATGCTATTTAGTGGAATGGGATGAAAAAAATAGCAGGCGTCAACAACCATTGAGCCATCTGGCAAATTAGTAAAACGAATCCTTGGAAGTGGAAGATTAGCATTGCTATCTTTTTGTTCATCATTAGTAGAAAAATATTCTTTCACAATTGTCCCGACTTTGGTTTCATTACCATTCGTGATTTCTTGAAGGTTTTGATTATTTATAATTTCCACGTTTTGTGAATATTCTTTTGCAATTTTAATCTTTTCGCTTGACTCCTCAACTAATGATAGAAAAGGTTTAATGATTGACATCCAGTAACCGAATATTTTAGTGCTTTCATGATTTAAATCCAAAATTAGAGTATGAGGGTATGGTTTAATATAAATTAAACGGAACAAGGAGAAGATAATAAATTTTATCCATGAAATTATGTCACCTGGATAATATTTTTCACCTAGAATGAATAGACCTACAGAAAATTCGTTTCTCATTGATTCTATATTACGACGTGGATTTACCTCTGGTGGCAATTTATTATATAAAGATTCTCGCAAAAGCGTTGGGATTTTATTAGAAACAATGACGACAACGTTTATTTTGTGCTTTTTGATAGTAAGGAGCACTATGGTTCCAATTGTTAATCTTGCTATTTTATGCTTAATATCTTTTAAACTCATAAAGTATAATAACGTGTTTTTGTTCTACATATCACGCGATGTTGCTATATGATTAAATTAATAAAACATGCTTAATCAACGAATAAGAAACACGGTGACCGTAAGAAAAGCTGGTCCAAACTACTTACTTATAATTAATATCCTTATTTTAATACTTATTGGGATATTGATGGTATATGAGGCCTCAATTGTATATGCGACTCAGCGTTTTGGTAATCGCTATCATTTCTTATTTTTGCAAAGCGCCTGGATGATTGCTGGTTTATCTGTCGGATATGTTATATCAAGGCTGAACTTGGAAATCATAAAGAAATATGCTTTCTATCTATGGATTATAAATATACTATTCCTAGTTTTTGTTTTATTGCCTACCCCTTTTTCTCCTGAAGTATACGGCGCAAAACGATGGATATATCTCAATCCAGATGGATTATTACCAGTAATTCCATTTCTTGGGAGATTATCTTTTCAACCAAGCGAATTAGTAAAATTTACATCTCTTTTATATTGCAGTACTTTCTTGACGTCTGCAAAGGTTACATCCATTAACGAATTTAAATTTTTACTGAAATACCTTGGAATAGTGGGAGTTACGGTTGGTTTAGTTTTTTTGCAACCTAATTTTTCGACAGCAATGATAATTGGATCGATTTTAATATCTTTATATTTTTTTGCTGGAGGAAGATTATATTATTTCTTAGTTGGGTTACCAGCGATAATTGGCCTTGCCTCTGCATATGTATTTTCTTCGGAATATCGGCGAATTAGGATTATGACTCTTTTTGAACCTGATTCGATAGATAAAAGTAGCACCGGATACCACATTAACCAAATTATGATTGCATTAGGTTCTGGTGGATTATTTGGACTTGGATTAGGAAAGTCTAGACAGAAATATGCCTATCTACCAGAAGTTACGGCAGACTCACTCTTTGCAGTTATTGGGGAAGAATTGGGTTTTATTGGAGCAACCTTTGTGGTCTTATTACTTGTTGGATTAATTTGGCAGTGTTTTGATTTAGCCGCAAAGAGCACGACTCGATTTAATATTCTTATTTGCTGCGGCGTGGGAACTTGGCTGGCTGTCCAAACATTAATTAATCTTGGAGCGATTGTAAGGGTAATTCCCTTAACTGGAATTCCTTTACCATTAATTTCATATGGAGGGTCGTCGGCGATATTTCTTTTAATGGCCTTAGGTTTAGTTGTAAACATTTCAAGAGAGAATAATACCTCAGATCCTAACGTATCCAAAAGAGTTGCATCTGGTAGTAGTGTAAAATAATGGCATGGTAAAAATCGTATTTACAGGTGGACATCATAATTCCGCACTAGTGACGCTCGATGCATTACATGAGGAATTGAGTACTGCAGAAAGAGATCACACTTTTTATTGGATTGGCAAAAAGTATGTAGATAAATCACGCACAACTTTAAGCCCAGAATATATTGAAGTTACAAAGCGTAATGTCGACTTTGTAGAATTCACGGCAGGGAAACTATTTCGAACGCGGTCATTTTTATACATATGGAAGGTCATTATAAATCTGGTGAAAATTCCAGCAGGCTTTATCAAAGCATATAGCCTGCTAACAAAAATAAAGCCTAACATTATAGTTTCATTCGGTGGTTACCTCGCGGTTCCTATAGCGATTGTTGGCAAATTTATGGGGGTTAAAGTTGTAACACATGAGCAAACGGCAACATTCGGTTTAGCAAATCGAATAATTGGGTTTATAGCGGATGAAATTTATGTCACTTGGAAAAAAGAAATATATCCAGAATATTTTAAAAAGAAGTTAATTGAAACTGGTTTGCCAACTAGAATTATTGATCAGGTTGGTGAAAAATTTTCCTTCAAAAATTTAAAACCCGTGATGTATGTCTCAGGTGGAAAACTTGGCTCTGATGTTATTAATACGACAATTTTCAATTCTCTTGGTATTTTATTACCTAAAGTAAACTTAATTTGGTCAATTGGGTCAAATTTCGATTTATTTTCTGAAGATATATTAAAAGAATATTTAGCCAGTCATCCCGATAATCAAGCATCTATAATTTATAGTAGATACTTTAATGAACTTGAAGTTGAAAAAATCTATAGGTCTTTTCATTTCGGATTATCAAGATCTGGAGCTCATACAACATACGAGTATGCTTATTATGCAAAACCTTCTATCCTAATTCCTATTCCGTGGGCGTCTAATCAGGAACAATTAAAAAATGCTCAAATGCTTGCATCACTGGGATTAGCCGAAATCATACAAGAAGCGGATTTCAATCCAACTACATTAATCCAAACTGTAGATAATGTATTAAATAAAATTGATAGAGATATATATCCAAAATCCGTTAATATAGAACGTGAAGGAACAAAAAAAATCTGCCATGAAATTATTAAACATATTCAAAAAACGTAAAGTACTTTTAAGTCTACTTACGGTATTTGTTGTTATTTTCTTGATACTTTTTTTGTATGTATTTAGAGTTGGTTCATTAGAAGTGGTATCAAATAGCGATGTGGCTGATTCAGATTTTATAACTGCAAAAGAGGCTCTCCAAAATGAATATATCGGTCAAAGCATGTTTTTTGTAGATAATATTGATGTGTCGGCATATCTTGCCAGCTTCGTATTTTCACACAAATTATCACATATCGTTAAAACCTATCCGTCGCATATTTCTGTGGTTGTTGAGCCTAGGAAACCTAAATACCTGGTTAAAGCGCCAAATGGACTTTTCAATTTAGATTCAGATTACTATGTGATAGAAAGTACAGAGGACCAAACAGGGATTATTCAGATTGAGTATCAGTCTGATTTGCTTGTAAGGCGCCACATTGAGGATAAAAAATTAATTGCAGGGTTGAAATATTCTACTTTAGATGCCAAAGTGATAGTAGGTAATGAGATATCAATAACATTTGAAGATGGATCGAAAGTTATACTTCCTGAGGAACAGGATGCTGAACAGATATTAGATATATTGAAAAAGATTCGTCAAAAGTATACGATTGAAAACAGGGCTATCGAATTAATTGATTTAAGATACTCAAAGCCTATAATTAAATTTAAGTAAAATGTCGAAAGATCAATTTGTAGTAGCATTAGATATAGGTTCCTCAAAAATTTCATGTGTTGTTGCAAATCTTGATGGTTCAAGAATTTCCGTAATAGGGGCGCATACAGGAGAATCAAAGGGAATTAAATCTGGTGTAGTTAATAATATAGATAAGGCTGTAAGTAGCATTAACGATGTAATTAACAAGGCCGAAATGATGTCGGGACAGGCTATTTCAAGAGTTGTTGTTACCATTAGTGGTACACATATTGAGTCACTTAATTCTAGGGGCGTAGTTGCGGTATCTGGTCAAAATTCAGAAATCAATGCAGATGACATTAGTAGAGTTAATGACGCAGCTCAGGCCCTCTCACTCCCATCTTCACGCGAAATAGTTCATGTCTTACCAAGAGAGTATGTTGTTGATCGTCAAAAAGGTATTTCTGATCCAAGTGGAATGACTGGAATTCGATTAGAAGTTGAGGCAAATATAATTCATGGAAGCACAACAGCAATTAAAAACTTAGTCAAATGCGTTCAGCAAATCGGAATTGAAGTTGACCAGTTAGCATATTCAGGTCTATCGTCAGCCGAAGCCGTTTTAACGGATACAGAAAAAGAGCTTGGAACCATTTTAATTGATATTGGTGGCGGTACTATGGATCTAATTATTTACAGTAGTGGTAGACCAGCTTACTCTGCTGTACTTCCAATAGGCGGCCAGGATATTACGAATGATTTAGCAATTGGATTAAGAGCGTTACTTGAAGATGCAGAAAAAGTTAAAGTTAGGCTTTCTGATTATGAGGAATTTTCTTCTAAAGCTGTGATTATTGATAAAAATGGTCGAGAAGCAAAAATTCCCAAAGGTGAGTTGTATGTTGGGGATTTAAATTTTGGAATGGATAGCGTGCCAATTTCAGTTCTTAACGAAATTATTTATAAAAGGCTAGAAGAAGCATTTAAATTCGTAAAAATCTATGTTAAGAAAGCTGGATTTGCTGATAAATTGCCTGCCGGAGTTGTCTTAACAGGTGGCACCTCAATGATTCCAGGAATTGAGAACATAGCAGAAGATATTTTTAGATTACCCGTCAGAGTTGGTAAGCCCTCTGGAATAATAGGCTTAGCGGACCAGATACAAACACCTTCACATTCTGCGGTTATCGGAGCCCTTAAATACGTCTCGAGCACTATTCAAGAATCTGGTAGAACAAATGGTAGAAGAAATGGTACTATAATGGGGATTAACGAGAGAATAAAAAGTTTTTTCAAATCGTTTCTGCCTTAAAAATATGCCATTTATAGCGCCAAAAAGCGAAAATCCTGCAAAAATTAAAGTTATTGGAGTCGGTGGAGGTGGACAAAATGCCATCAATACAATGGTAAGTCTAAGCGAGACTTATGGTGTTGAATATATTGCCATGAATACTGATCTACAGGCTTTGAATTCTTGCGATGCTCCAACAAAATTACAATTAGGTCCCGGACGTACTCATGGTCTTGGTTCAGGTGCAGATCCTTCTGTAGGACAAGATGCCGCATTCGAATCAGCTGAAGATGTTAAGAAATTATTAGAGGGAGCAAACATGGTATTTGTTGCTGCCGGTTTAGGTGGAGGAACTGGAACTGGAGCTAGCCCTGTTGTAGCGCAAATAGCTAAGGAACTTGGGATTTTAACAGTAGGTGTTGTCACAAAACCATTTGTATTTGAAGGAAAAAGAAGAATGGCTCAAGCTGATCAAGGAATAAAGGATTTGAAAAGCAGAGTAGATGCCTTGATTGTTATTCCAAATGAAAAACTATTAGAAGTGGTTGAAGAAAAAACTTCGATGCAAGATGCATTTAAAGTTGTAGATAGAGTTGTTGGAAATGCTGTTAAAGGGATTTCTGATTTAATAACATCTGCAGGGCTAATTAATGTGGATTTTGCTGATATTGAAACAGTAATGAGTAATGCAGGATCTGCTTTAATGGGAATTGGTAAGGCGAATGGTGAAAACAGAGCAGAAAAAGCTGCCAAAATGGCAATTAATTCACCATTATTAGGTATTGATATAAAAGGATCAACAGGCATTCTGTTAAATATCGTTGGAGATGCGACGATGACGATGCACGAGGTCAATACAGCTGCTAAATTAGTATCAGAATCAGCAAATGAGAATGCAAACATAATATTTGGAGCCAATATCGATCCTACAGTTGATGGAGTGCAGGTTACCGTTATTGCAACTGGATTTGATTCGGATTTCAAAGATATTTCAATTCCAAATAACTCAACTGGAATTAGCGATAGAGATGTTATTGAACAAATAGATTCTCGATTCGACAATATCAAGAAGAAACCAGTAGTTGTAGAAGAAGAGGTTGAAGAATTAGAGGAAAAAGTAGAACAAGAAAAAGGTAGAGATTTTAGTTTCGACGAGATAGATGCTTCACCAAAGGATGATACTGATGTCCTAAAGAATCTACGTAAAGAGGTTGAAGAAATGGAAAAAAAGGAAAAACCCTCAAAGGATAAATCGCCTTTTGATACAGAAGAAGATGATTCCGATGAAGATGCCTCCGATGATACAAAGAGCAACTTTTGGAATTTTATGAAGGATCGAAAGAAATAATTTCATGCAAAGTAATGCTACTAAAAAAGAACTGATCGTCTTTTTTTTGCTTCTTTTTTGCGGCGTAATTGCTATTGCTTACTACTTCTATAAAGCTACTTTTAGATTCGACCCCTATTATAGATTTAAGAGTGAAGAGCAAGAAAAGAGATTGATAAATAAACAAAAAACACTAATCGATCCTTGAGCCTTTTCCAATGATGTTACGGTTTAGATTGATTGCATAAGTTAGTGGGGTAATACATGCTAAACATAAAAAGAGGTATTGCCAGTTATTAAACGACCAAATAAAAATCACAGCAAATACCATTCCTATCGATACCGCCAATTCAATAATGTAAGTTCTGTAAATAACAAAATCTGTTTCATGCTTTCCAAGTTTTGCATGCATATACATAGAACTTAAAAACGGTATAGAGAAAAAGCTGTTATTTAGTCTATCCAAAAAATCTGAGGTATAAATAATTGAAGGAGTTGACGCAAAAGCTCTAATCACATATAAAGTTGTGTTCAATGTAACGCCAATTTTATGTAATAAGTATGGACCACTGTTATCAACTGCTTTTCCTATCTTAAAAGATAAGATCGGAAGAGCAC
>JAUPVU010000017.1 GCA_030916925.1 Patescibacteria group bacterium | reverse complement strand
CTCCCAAATGAAACCTCAGCATTGAATAGGAAAAAGCTGATTTACAACCCCCTTGTTTTAATTCATTTTGAAACGCACTAAACCTCTCTTCTCCAGAGCCAGACATATTATCTACGTTTACCATAGCTCGCCTTTGATTTATCGAGTCCAAACAATACTCAGTATATGCATTGCTGCCCTTTTGTCTTGCAATATTAGCTGCATAGGTGCTTTCATAGTCTTCCATAGCGACATATAATAACTAAAACTGAAACTATTTACAATTAACCATGATGACTAAATTTGATATTGCGGTGTACGAACTAATAAAATTGATACCTAGCGGAATGGTGACGACATATCAAGAAGTCGCCTTACGCCTAGGAAATCGAGCCTATCGAGCAGTTGGGACCTCACTTTCAAAAAACCCTTACGCACCAAAGGTACCTTGTCATAGGGTTGTAAAAAGCGATGGTAGAGTTGGTGGATATGGCGGACTTAAGGAAAGTGAAAAGAAAATCGAAATGCTAAGAAACGAGGGAAGAGAAATTGAAGATGGAAGGATTAAGGATTTTGAACGTCGCTTATATAAATTTGGAAATTAGTTCGTCTAAGCTCATAAGCTGTGATTCATTCCCCATTCGAGCTTTGTATTCAACTTTTTCGCCAGTTTTAGTAGAAACAATAATTCTATGTGGAATACCAATTAAATCTGCATCAGAAAATTTTTGACCAGCAGGAACATCGGCTCTGTCATCAAATAGAACTTCAATACCTTTCGTTGTTAACTGCTCATAAACTTCATTAGCTCTATTTTTAACATTTTCATCCTCACCAGCTAAAGATACTAAGTGGACGGTATATGGAGATATGTTTTCTGGCCATACAATGCCCTTTTCATCAGAGAAAAGTTCGACAATGACTCCAATTACTCTAGTGATGCCAATGCCGTAAGAACCCAACACAACCGGTTTTTGAGAACCATCTTTGTCGCTATAATATAAACCAATTTGTTCACACTTATTTGAACCAAAACTAAATATATTACCTACTTCAGCGGCTTTAACTTTCTCAAGCTCTTCCCTCTTTATTTCTAACTGTGATAAAACCTCATCAGTTAGAACTTCTTCATTTATAGCTATTTTTTTATCGCGGTGTAGGTAAATCGTATCTTCGCCCGCTTCAGTTAACGTTTGAAATTCATGGCTAAACTGCGTAAATGCTCCACCTGATGCAAATGTAAAAAAAGTTGCATCACCAATTCCAAGACGTTTATAAATGGTATGGTATGCTTCAATCACTTTATTGTAGAACTCATTATGTTCTTCCTCTGACCTCGAGTAGGAATACAAATCCTTCATAACAAACTCTCTTGTGCGCATTACTCCACTCTTTGCTCTAACCTCATTACGTAATTTAGTTTGGAATTGATATACATTTGCTGGTAAATCCCTGTAACTTGATATGTAATCCTTCATCATGGCAGTAATTTGCTCTTCGTGTGACCAACCAAAACCTACTTCAGTGTCATTTTTGAGCTTAGCTTTAAACCACACATCAACTTTTTCATCATCCCATCGATCTGTTATTTCCCATACTTCTTTTTTTTGAAGCGAAGTCATGACTAATTCTTGACCGCCAATTTTGTCCATTTCTTCACGTACGATGGAAATTATTTTTTCTTGAACACGCTTACCAAGCGGTAAATAGGAATAGACTCCGGCCATTTCTTTATGAATGAAACCTGCTTTTATTAATAGCTGAGCATTTTTGGCAATTTCGTCTTTTGGGGCGTCTTTACGAGTTTTAGTGAATAATGTAGAAAAGCGCATTTTAACAATTATATCAGTTATATGATGTATTGAAATACATCTTTAAAGGTAATTGCTACTAATAACAAAATTAACATAGCAAATCCAACTTGATGTGCACGTGCTTCTATTTTTGACGAAGCCCTTTTGCCTGTAATCCACTCGAATACAACAAATACTAATCTTCCACCATCTAATGCTGGAATTGGCAGTAAATTCATAATAGCTAGTGATAATGATAATAGTGCTGATAAATCAAGCAAAGTATATATTGTCTTATCTGTATCAGAATCAATTACGCTTTGAACGGCTCCAAAGATTCCAATTGGTCCAGAAACGCCTTGTGAAACTGGTTCGATTGATTTTTCTTCTACTGACAATGAGATTAAATCCCCCATTACGCTAAAGGTATAACCCATTATGTTCATGGAATGCTGAAAACCAGCTAACAGCGGCATGGTTGAATAATCAAGATAAATTCCATCTGACATGCTTACTCCTAGCCCAGGTTGTCCAATTTCTTCGTAATAGGCTGGGGTAATTTTATATTCAACGTCTTTTTCGGTGTTTATATTTTTTGTTTTAACAATAATTTCTTTATCGGCCTTGTCGGACAAGAAATTTCGAACATCATCCACATTATTAATGGCTGCAACTTGATCTTCGAATTCCATTGCATAAATAATGTCACCAAATTGAATATTTGCCTTCAATGCAGGTGAATCTTCTTCTAGAAAAGTAACGATATTAGGGACGGTTTTTACTTCGCCATATTTAAATTGGTAATCATTCAAAAGTAAAAGTGGAAAAGACTTCCAACCATTTAATCCTAAGATTGCATAAAATACCGTAACCGCAAAAATAAGATTCATTGTTACACCGGCGACTAATACAACACTCCTCTTCCAAGGGTGTTTATTCATGAAATTTGTGGCGTCTTTAGGATCATATCCATCCAAATCCTCCCCTTTTATTTTTACAAAGCCACCAAGTGGCAACCAGTTTATGGAATATATCGTATCGCCAATTTTTTTACCCCATGCCCTTGGGGGAAGACCCATTCCGAACTCCTCTACCCCTATTCCGAATTTTTTTGCGGTCCAAAAATGACCAAGTTCATGTATAAATACTAAAAACGACAAGATGCCAAGAAAAACGAGTAAAGGAATTATCATATAAGAGTTTCTAACATAAATACGATGAGTACACAAATAGGGTCCGCTCTCTTCAAAGGTCGGACCTTAAAATCTGAACTCCGTCAGAATGCGCTTTTCCGTATGGTAATGAATATTTTGTGCGAGAGGTCCGCTCTGATTTAAAGTCGTATCCCTTTTGTCATAGTGCGCGTGCAGAAACTAGTTTATAATTACTAACATGTTAGAAAATCAATAAAATCCTTATACACCAGAAAGTTACAGCAATCGTGATGAATCTGCGGGCATTGGATTTTCTGATACTGGTATAAATCAATCTCGAGTTGAAGAACATCCCGAAGATTCTGAACAAACTTCTGCAAACGATAATCCACTTGTAATTACTAGAAGGGATTTTCTAAGGGGTGCTTTAGGTACCACAGCTGCACCCGTTGCAGCTACTTTGCCACTTGCACCTAACTTACTT
>JAUPVU010000016.1 GCA_030916925.1 Patescibacteria group bacterium | reverse complement strand
CCGATGGTAATACTACATAAAAAGAATATTGTTCTCCTTCGTACTTTTCTGGAGCGATGCTATAAAAAGTTTGGTTTACGTCCTCGCTTAAATTTAAATTAAGTGAAAATTGATCAACGATTTTTAAATCATTCTGGACAGTTTCAACGACTTGCTGCGATGTTCCTAAAACTTCTGGCATAACTTCATCTGCTGGCAATGAAGTGGCACCCAGAACAACTGGCTGACTTCCCTGATCTGGATCATATTTCAACATTCCAAATCCAAGACTTGGTAATCCCAAAAGACCTACTAAAACAAATACTAAAGCTGAATTTTTAAGAATAGTTTTCATTTATATAAACTCCTTTGAAACTTCTGATATCTTTATTAATTTTTTGTTTCCGACTGAAATTTCTAAATCATCGTTTCCGCCATATCTAAAAGTTGGTTTTATGTTTGCTTTTATTTCTTTTTCAAAATCCAACGCGATGGCAGCTGTGGCAATAACACTAACTCCCAAGGCTAAATAGAAAACCCACCAATACGCTAAACCATAAAAGCTGTAAACACCAAAGATTAAAGTACAAAGCCAAGCGTAAGAAATCCAAACAAAACTTTCTGAATAAATGATTCTAGAACCTTGAACCATACTATGCATATTCATATCTAGAAGTTGTGCGGCAAACCCTGGCTTTACATGTGTGTCGTGAAAAACATGAGCCTTAATAACAACCCATATAAGTCCTGCAAAAACTGCAGAAAACATTAACAATGAAGAATAGGAATTAACAGCAATAAAATCTTGCGCGTTTGTGTAAACCAAACTTAAACCTTCAACGGAATATGAAGTATCGAAATAAGAAGAAAGAAAAGTAATACCGATTATTTTAGCAGCAATAATAAATATAGCTGGAAATATTGCAGAATCTATAAGTTTTAATAAAGCTTTTGAAAACATGACAGGTTTTTACTTTCTATATAACAATATATATTTCTATGTATCAAACGTCAATGAGTGGCATGGGTAAAAAGGCTTGTGGATAATTTCGGGTTGACTGTGGATAAACAATATATAGAATTCACATACAAATGATTAACTTAGATCCTAAAGATCTCTGGAAGTCAGTTAAAGGTGAACTAGAAATAGTTTCGAATCCCGCCCACTTTAAAGCACACATTCCAGGTACAGCTATAAAAAAAATAGATGAGGCTGACCATCTAATCGAAATTTCGTGTACTAGCGAGTATCAAAGAAATTTCATCGAAGAAAGAATGTATGGCTATATAAAAGACATCATTCGAAAAATTGCAGGCGATGAATATCGTCTAATGTTCACGGTAGAGAAGACTACCGATTTAAAACTAAAACCAGATGACTTTGGACCTCTCTTCAATACTCCACAAGAAAATATAAATAAAGCAAAATCAGTTGGATTAAATGAAACTTATTCTTTCAAACGATTTATTGTTGGAAATCACAACAGGCTTGCAAATGCTGTTTCCACAGCAATTGCCGACAACCCCGGAAAAATTTACAATCCTTTCTTCCTATACTCCGGCGTTGGACTGGGAAAAACACATCTAGTACAAGCTATTGGACAAGAAGTCTTAAAAAAGAATCCAAATGCCAAAGTTTTATATATAACGGGCGAACAATTTTTAAACGAAGTTGTAGATGCTGTGCGAAAAGGTAAGCCGACCTCTAACTTAACTAGAAATGAATTGAAAAATAAATATAGAAATGTTGACGTGCTAATTGTAGATGACATTCATTCAATCGCAGGTAAAGAAGCTACCCAAGAAGAATTCTTTCACACCTTTAATGCTCTTTACATGGATCAAAAGCAAATTATTCTAACTTCCGATAGACCTCCTCATGAAATAAAAACTTTGGAGGAGCGTTTATCATCAAGATTTGCGAGTGGAATGATTGCAGACATCCAACCACCAGATCTAGAAACAAGAATGGCAATTTTGATTGAACGCAACGAAGAATTGAAACTCGGTGCTCCAAGAGAAGTTATTGAGTATATAGCAGAAGCAATTAAAACAAATATAAGAGAACTTGAGGCAAAGTTACTTCAAACAGTCACCACTGCAAGGAGCCTAGGGCAAACCCTAAATATAGAAACTACTAAATCAATAATAGGGCAGATAGAAAAAACTCAGCAAAGTCGAATCACACCAAACACAATAATAAGAGAGGTCTGTAAATATTATGGCGTCACTATTAAGGATCTAAAAGGAACCAGGAGAATGAAAACACTAGTAACGCCACGTCAGATTTCAATGTTTTTTCTAAGGGATATTAGTGAATTAGGTTTTCAAGCAATAGGTGAGCTTTTAGGAAGTAGAGATCATACAACAGTTATGCATGGTGTTAATAAAATTGAATCTTCTATAAAAGATAACCGTTCTTTTCAAAAAGAAATCGATCAAGTTAGAAATGCTATCTTAAATGCTGATTAATCCCTTGTTATAATTAATTCATAATATTTTAAGTTTTTCTTAATTCTTATCCACATCTCCTGTAGATACAAAGTATATTATTTAAATAAAGTAGTAGTAATAGTAGGGATAGTGGAGAAGTGTATAACTCTTATAAACCTTATTTCCACAGCCCAATCTTATATTCATCCGTGTTGACAACTAAACTAAAGCTTATTTTGCGTGATATTCATCATTTAATAGGAATAATTCGTACCTAAACCATCATCTTTTTAAAAGTGGATAAAAATAGCTCTTCGGGTAAGTTGCTGTTGGTAATTAAGGCAGTTATGAACAACAACCTATAATAAAATACTATTTTATACACATAAGTAGACTATGAGATACGTAAAGTGAAAGAGCCCGTATTTATAACTAAAACGAAGGGGTAATTATTCCCTGTTCATACCTCTCGTGGAGTCCTTTTTAGTGGGATGAAGGAGCTGCGGTTTGTCCTTGCGTCTAAATATTGTTATTTCATGCATATCTATGCTAAAATTCCATCGTTTATGTCAACCAAAAGGACCTGGCAACCAAAAGTAAAAAAGGGAAACCGCAAGCACGGGTTTCTGAAGAGAATGTCTACAAAGAATGGGCAAAACGTTCTAAGAAGAAGACGCGCAAAGGGTCGTAAGAGATTGGCTATCAACAGAGGACACAAAGCTGATTAGCCTCTTTCTTAAAAATTTATATAAAAATTGATCTCAAGAAAGTACAGTTTAAAATCAAAATCCAGTTTTAAGTATTTATATAAAAAAGGGTTTGAATACTCGGGTCGATTCTTTATAGTCAAATACCTCATATCAGATAACAACGAAGGCCTTCCCCTATTTGGGATTGTAATCTCTAATAAATTCGCTAAAAAATCAGTAACAAAAACCAAGGTTAAGCGTATTTTCCTAGGCACTATCGGTGAATACGTAAGAACTAACCAAGGGTTAGCCGCAGGTCAATTTGTTTTTATTCCTAAAAAGCAGATACTATCCGAAAATGGTAGAATTACTGACGATGTTGAAGCTATTACTGCTGAAATTAATACGTTTTTATCAAAAGTGGTTGTCTCTAGATCAGGGTAAATATCTTAAGAAGTTAGGGATTAAAGTCTGCCGTTATGATCCATATTGTTCCGAGTATACATATCAGGCAATCGACAAGTACGGTATTATTAAAGGAGGAATAATGGGAGCATACAGAATCCTTAGATGTAATCCATTTTCAAAAGGCGGCAACGATCCAGTTATATAAATTATATGTTTGAAATTTTAGGAACTATTTTTAATACAATTTTATATCAGCCATTATTAAACCTACTTATTGTTTTCTACAATATGTTTGGAAAGGAACTGGGCTTCGCAATTATCGCAATGACGGTTTTTATTAAGCTTATTACGTTTCCTCTTTCGAGACCATCTATTCACTTCGCAAAAAAACAGAAAGAACTCGCACCTCAACTAAATAAACTAAAAGCAAAATATACGGATAAAAAGGTATTTGCTCAAAAACAAATGGAGTTATATAAAGAGCATGGCCTTAATCCAGCAGCAGGATGTTTGCCAATTATCGTTCAGATTGTTGTATTTGGTTTTTTATATAGAGTTTTCACAGATCTACTCGGTGCAAATGGCTTAGTTTCAGAAAAAGTCTTTAGCATGCTTTATGACTTTCCGTGGACAACTATTCAAGCAGCTGAAACGCTTAAAACTTCATTCCTAATGTTTAATTTAGCAGCGGTAGATAAAACCTATACCTTGCCAATTCTTTCAGGACTCTCACAATTCGCGTTGTCTAAATATATGGCAAAGGTAAATAAACCAGGAAGTGAGGTAGCAAAGACAACTCCTGACACTAAAGACGACATAATGTATAATGTGCAAGAAGCGACAACTTATACTCTACCGGTAATGACGTTCTTTATCGGAATAAGCTTACCTGCCGGTTTATCATTGTATTGGTTATTTTCGACATTACTAACTTTCTTCCAGTATTGGATGATGAACAGTGATATATTAAAATATATTTTTAACAAAAATGAGCCACGAACAACTACAAACTAAAGTAACCGAAATATTAGAAAACGTTTTTAAAGATACTGGTGTTGAATACCAGGTTAACTTTGAAAATGAAGAGTCAGTCGGAGAAGACCAAGTTATCACAAACAAACTTTTTGTAAGTTTAAAAACGACAGACGACAGCCTGTTAATTGGATATCATGGAGGAACCCTAGCTTCTCTTCAGCATTTAATAAATATTATTTTATTTAAATCTTTTGGAAAAGAAGGAATGGTCATCTTGGATGTTGGTGAATATAAAGCAGAGCGAAAGAAAAAGATATTAGAAGTTGCAGAGAGTGCAATAGAAAAAGCTAGAGCGCTTAAGAAAACAATAGCCTTATATCCAATGAGCAGTTTCGAAAGAAGACTTGTTCACGAAAAAGTTTCTGAAACTGATGACTTAACCTCGACTTCAGAAGGAGAAGGAAGAGATCGTAGAGTCATAATAAGTTTTAAAGAATAATTAAATGCAATTTACAGTTAAGAAAGTTAACTTAACTAAATCCCTATCTGTTTTAAATAAAGCGGTCAATCCTCGGGTGAGTCTACCGATGCTTTCGAATATTTTAATCAGGACAGAGAAGGGTAGATTAAAATTAACTTCTTCAGATTTACAATTAACGATTTCTGCTTGGATTGGTGCAAAAATCGATTCCACTGGAGAAATCACCGTTCCGGCAAAACTATTAACCGAGTTCGCATCCCAAATTACCGAAGAGAATATTGACGCCGAATTATCAGGTTCAACCTTAAAACTAAGTACCCCAAAAGTTAGAGCTACGTTTGCTGGAATGCCTGCCACAGAGTTTCCATCTATCGAAGCCGCTAAAGGGACTCAAACTTTTACGTATAATTCTGTGGAGTTTTTATCAGGATTATCTAAAGTAGCGTTCGCCGTTGCTTCAGATGAAAGCCGTCCCGTCTTAACCGGAATTTATTTCAAATTATTAGGAAATACTTTGACCGTCGCCGGAACGGATGGTTTTAGAATGGCCGAGCATAAATTTAAAACAGAAAATAGTTACGAAGAAGAAATAAAATGCATAATTCCAGCAAGATCCTTTTTGGAAGTAGTTAAATCCTTTTCTGCGGTTTCTGATGTCTTAACTTTCGATATTAATTTGGAGAGAAATGTAATTTTAGTTACGACAGAAGATCTAGAAGCACAAATACGATTATTAGAAGGTGATTATCCAGATTATGAAGCAGTCTTACCAGATGAATTTGCAACGGAAATTAAATTAATGTCAGTCGAATTAGCCTCGGCAATTAAACTTGCGAGTGTATTCTCTAGAGAGAATGGAAATATGATTAAAGTAATCGCCGAGAATGGAGCCGCGCAGGTTATTTCTCAGCCAACCGAGCAAGGGAGTAATTCTTCTAACTTAGTGGCAGAAATCGAAGGTGATGACATTCAGATAGCCTTTAATGCAAGATACTTACTGGACTTTGTAAATACTGTAACTGACGTTGAATTAGTTTTTAAAACTGTCGAAGCATTAAAACCTGGAATGTTTAAAATTATTGGAAACGAAGACTACTTCTATCTTGTTATGCCGATGCGGGCGAGTTGGTAGTTAATCTATCTTAATTGCATTTTGTTTATCCATGAGTTTCGAGTGAGGCTTCTTCCTTTCTAAGGTCGTCAGTCATTTTTATAACTCCGCTAATTCTCCTATGCCGGATTCTTTCCTCTCGACATATCTTAAATAATTTTCTGTAGTTGAAAGCCTTTTATGTCCAGCGATTTTTGAAACGAGTAAAACGCTAGCGCCCATTCTTAAATGCTCGGCAATAAAAGTGTGTCTTAAATCGTTTACGGTTACATCTGATAAACCTACCTGTTTGAAGTATCGGTCTAAGGTTGCTCTAATATTTCTAACTAAAAGAGGGTTTCCAGTTTTGGTTATAAATAAATTATCGCTTTTTGCGTTTGGTCTTTCTTTAAGATAATTTCGAACTGCCTCTTGAACAGCCTTGTTTAGTGGTATTAATCTTCCGGTGCTGCTATCAGAATGTGGGATTGTTAAGGTCCCTGCGCTATCGGGATTTTCAGATAGTTTTATATCAGCTTGTTGTATGTTTTGGAGTTCAGAAATTTTGACTCCGGTTTGAATTAGGATTTCAAAAATTGCTTTTGTTCTGACATCATCCTTAACCGTGTCTCTTAGAGCTCTGTATTCCAACTTACTTAATATTCTAGGTGCGTTTTGTTCTAATTTTGGATGTTGTATTAATTGGGACGGGTCGCTGGTTATTAATCCAATATCCGTTAAATATTTAAAAAAGGTTTTTATAGCGTTGATTTTTCTGGATATAGTCTTCTTCGTATAACTATGCTCTGCTAAGTATTTTAGGAAATTCTCGATATCGGATTTGCTAACATCGTCTGCATTTAGCTTATTTTCTTTCTCGGTTATATACATAACTAGTTGTTCTATGTCTTTTGAATATGCGATGACGGTGGCGCCGGCTCTTCCTTTTTCTGATAAATGGTTTATAAATTTTTCTCTAGCTTTTGTTAGCAATGTCATATTATGAGTTATGTATTTATTGGCAAGTAAATTTAACTATGAGTTGATGATATAACCCAGTGTATATAGTGTCAACTTTAACTTATTAAAACGATATTTTTGGCAGGAAAAAACTTGGTTGCGGGGCCTGGATTTGCACCAGGGTCTCGAGATTATGAGCCTCGCATGGGAACTACTCCACTACCCCGCGGCATTTATGTACTTGCATATTGTACCGTAAAATCAGCCATAAAGCAAAACGACTATAGGTTAAAATACGCCTTCCATTCGGTTAGTGGCTCCCGGTGTTCTTGTTGTTTTGTGGGCGTTTTCGCGACTTCAACCTCCTCCAGGGTCCTGGCCCCCTCGAGTATTACAATGGTTGCCTCTGTTCGTGTCATATTGAAGTTTTCTAATGCAATTTTGTCTAAATAGGCTTGAGATTGTACGTAATCTATTTGATTAAGCGTCTCTAAATTTGTATTTTCTATCTCAGCTAAGGTGCTTTTAGCAGTATCAATTTTCTCTAAACTCTTTCGAGCGTCTATTATAGACTTGATATTGCCAACAATAAAATATAAAAAAACGCATGGGATAGCAATCTTTATTATTGTTGATCTGTGCATATACCTTAAAATGTAGCATATATATATGTATAATATGCGAGAGCGGTATTGTATCTTTATTGCTTTAGGCGGCGTAGCTCAGGGGTTTAGATCGGCAAAGCCGATCGCCACGCCTGAAGCAGTTTTTGGAATAGAAGGTGGGGTGGTAGTGATAATTAGGCGGCGTAGCTCAGGGGTTAGAGCATTGCATTCATAACGCAAAGGTCGGTGGTCCGATTCCACCCGCCGCCACCAAGTATTCCCCTCCTCATATTTAAATTCTCTCAGAGTACTTCATAACGTATAATATTTCTAGATGAAAAAACGAATTTTAACGGGTGCTCGTCCCACCGGTCATTTACATCTTGGTCATTATGTCGGAACACTTGAAAACAGAGTGCAATTTCAAGACGACTATGAAACATTTATTATGATTGCAGATGTTCAGGCGTTAACGGATAATTTTGACGACCCAGAAAAAGTTTCAAAAAATACGTTACAAGTTTTGCAAGATAATTTAGCGGTAGGATTAGATCCAAAGAAAGTTACTTTCCTCTTGCAGTCGGCCATTCCACAAATTGCTGAGCTCACAATTTATTATGCGAATCTAGTTACAATAGCTCGGCTCGAAAGAAATCCGACCGTTAAGGATGAAATAAAAGAGAAACAAAAGTTTAATGAAGGGGTTCCGCTTGGGTTTCTAATGTATCCAGTTTCACAAGCTGCCGATATTACGATTTTCAAAGCAAATCTTGTTCCGGTTGGAGAAGATCAATTACCTCATATAGAACAAACTAGAGAAATTGTTCGTAAATTTAATTCGGTTTATGGAGAAGTGTTTCCAGTTCCCGAAGCAAAAGTTGGAGAGACCGCAAGACTTGTTGGTTTAGATAATAATTCTAAAATGGGGAAATCACTTAATAATGCAATCTTCCTTGATGACGACGCGGAGACTGTTAGAGCTAAAATAATGTCGATGTATACGGATCCAAATAGAATTAGAGCAACCGACCCAGGAAGAGTCGAAGGAAATCCTGTTTTTATTTACCATGATATTTTTAATTCCAATAAAGCGGAAGTTGAAGATTTAAAAAATAGATATGTAAAAGGTCAAGTTGGAGATATCGAAGTAAAACAAAAATTAGTTGTAGCTATTAATTCTTTTCTAGATCCAGTAAGAGAGCGTAGAAAACTTTATGAGGATAAAGATTTATTATTGGATATTCTAAAATTTGGAACTAATCGCGCAAGAGAAATTGCTGCCGAAACTTTACATGAAGTTAAAACAGCAATGAAACTTTTTGATATTTAAAGATCCTCGACAACGGTAACTTCATCTGCGGGTTCTTCTGGTAAGGCCTCTTCAACTGTATCTGAATGGACTACAGTTTCTTTTACTCTAAATAAAGAAAGAACGACAAATGATAGGACTACCACAGAAGCAAGAACTCCCCAATCGATAAGTGCAATTAAAAAGTTTACTTCCATAAATGCGTATCGACTAAAAATTGATGGTAGTAAAAATCCAATAGAAATTATAAATCCAACGAGTGCTGATTTTGCCACATTAAACAAGTTAAATTTAGTTATGAGAATCGAAGTTGCATAAGCAAGTAGAACCGTAGCAAAAATATTAATGATATATGGAAGTGGATCCGTAGAAACGTTAACGACGGTTTCTTTTCCTTGAAGTTTTGCCCACTGTCCGCCAAACATCGGGGCAGAGTACCAAAGTAAAGAATAAACCTGAGTTGCTAAAACTAGAATCCAGATTGCGAGATGGTTGTGTTTCATGTGAATATTTTACCAAATTTATCGATTTACTTTTTTAACGGATATAGTATCCTATAGCCATGGATGCGCTGTCAGCAAGTTTACCGCCAGAATTTCAAAGGATAGAACAGGCTCGCGATTTTATTGACCCCTGGGTAAAGGGATTTGATGGTGCGTATGATATTTATAGTGAATGGTCTTCTCATCTCAAAACACAGGCAAGAGTTCGCCCAGAGGAGCTTTATCGAAATGATGATACTTTTGACGAGACTTTTTCAAACGTTGTGCAATTAGTTTTAATGGATTCTGCTCAGGCTTATCATAATTACAAAGCCTTAGAGAGGGGTTCTGAAGCTGGGGCGATTGATTCGGATGTTATATCAGAGACCGTCTTATCAAACTCAGGGTATGCAGTAGAGGACATGACCGCTCTATCTAGGGTCTCTCGGCATGGCCTTTTTTCGAAACCTGCGATGGCTTCATTTCAACCGCGAATAATTACTAATCCTGAAATGAATGAAGGGGACGAGCTGGTTCACTTGAAGATGCATGGAGTTGGATATTTAGCATTTAAGAGAACTGAAACCGCCTGCTCAATAGAGATTATTTTTTCCGAGATGGATAATACAAAACTTGGGAAAAGAAACATGCTTTATCCTTTTAAAGGAGTTGAAACGTCATTTGTAAGATCGATATCAGGGAAATTCTGGGATTTTGAGAGAGGTTTTGGCTTAGTAGGAGATTATAAGGCATTGGGGTTTCAAGATGCATTAAAAGCACATCCCATCTTGGCAAAAGGAGAAGCAGTTTTACTAAAAGCTATTTTGGACTTATGGTGTGATTTGCCAGAGGATAAGAGTAAAGCAAATTATGATTATTACTCTAAGTTAACGCTTGAGGCTGGATTTCAGTTGAGACTTTTTAATTATGTTTCCACTAGGTTCCCAGAATTCGCAAAAGGATTGAAACTTGGGGATCCTTTTACCTACAGAAAAATTGCAGAACATTTGCAAAGATACGCTGATACTTCAAATTATATCCAAGGTTCGTTATTTCGGTAAAAATTATAGGAATGCTGTTGGATTTGAGTTAGGTAATATATTTACCAGATTCAATTTTGGCGGAGGGAACAGGATTTGAACCTGCGCGGGAGCTTTTAGACCCCCAACGGTTTAGCAAACCGTCGCCTTAAACCACTCGGCCATCCCTCCTCGTTTAGCCTGTAACTACGCAATTGTATCACGCTTTTATGTCTGAAATCCCTATAAAATTCCTACTAACAGGTGGCCTTTTCTGCTACTATAAATATATATGACACGTATTTATCTAGTCAGGCATGGGGATGCTTATGGACTTGATGGGCTTCAGTTAGATAACTATCCATTAAATAACCAAGGAAAAATTCAAGCATTACAACTTGCACGACGTTTAAAAGAAAATAAATTTAACTCGATGTATTGCAGTCGTCTTCAAAGAGCAATGGAAACCTGCCAAATTGTTAACGAAGATCATCAAATGCCCGTTATTTATACCTCTGCACTTAACGAGGTAGGAAATGAAGATTGGCCAAGACCAGGTCAACCTACTCCTGTTGCGGGGATAAAGGATTTAAAAGAAAATGCTGATAGAATTTACGAATTATTTCATAGATTTACGAGGCGACACCTAAATGAGGAAATTATTTTATTCACACATGGAAATCTTATTAGATCTTTATTAATGCGAATTTTGGGTGAAGCAAGTCCAACAACATTTACACATTTTGTTATTCATAACACTTCCTTAACAATAATAGATGTTGATGATACGGGATTTGAGCATATTATTTCAGTGTCAGATGCGGCTCATACAAGGTTGTATGATACGAAGATATAGTTATGTTAATATAGTTACATCAAATGGCTATTTTTAGTAAGTTCTTACCACCAGAAGAAACAGAGGTAGAGAGTGTTCCTAAAATCATAAAACCGACCCAAGTACTTCTAGAATGGGAGGCCCCTGAAAGGATCTTCGTTAAAAAATCCAGAGATTTTTATAGAAAGATTGCGGTAATTATTATTTTCTTTTCGATTTTGCTTTTAATATTCAAAGAGGTCGTTTTTGTTCTTGTATTGTTTTCCGTTTATTTTGTAGTCTACGTTGCGACTTCCATACCACCTAAAAATGTTGTTCATAAAATAAGTACCAGTGGCATACATTATGCGTCAGCACATTTGTACAAGTGGGACTATTTCAAAAACTTTTTCCTAGAAAAAAAATATGGATATGATCTGTTAACTTTTAATACGGTAGATTCATTACCAGGTCGATTATTCTTGATCCTTCCAAACGATATGGATAAAAACGCATTAGTACGACTTGTAAATGAGTATCTATCAATTGAAGAAGAACCAGAGAGTACTTTTTACGAAGATCTAATTGCGAAAATCGGCGGAAAAATTAAAATCTAACAGGTTTGCTATAATTGCATCAAATGGTATTGAAGTCAGATCATTTAATCTATCATATTTTCCGAGCGTTTAGGCCAAGACAATGGATTAAGAATCTTATCATTTTTGCCCCTATTATTTTTTCTGGAGAACTTTTTAACGCTGAAATCTTTTGGAAAGGAGTTAGTGCGTTTGTATTTTTTTCTGTAATTGCATCTGGTGTATATCTTGTAAATGATCTTAAGGATATTGAAAAAGATAAACTTCATCCGGTAAAAAAGAATCGTCCAATTGCGTCAGGCAAACTCCCGATTAAATTAGCAACCATATTAGCAGTATGTATTTTTTTGGTATTCTTACCACTCTCGTTTGTAAATGTGGGTAAATATTTTGGAATAGTCCTTTGTATTTATGTGTTACTTCAAATGGCTTATAACCTTAAGCTAAAAGATGTAATAATCGTTGATGCGTTAACTATTTCTTTAGGATTTATACTTAGGGCTTTTGCGGGAGCATTAGCAATCCCATTATCAATTTCATCTTGGTTAATTCTCGCAATTACAGGAGCATCACTCCTTTTGGCATTTGGAAAGAGACGCGCAGAGCGTACTTTATTAGAAGCCCAGGGGATTTCGAGAGAGAGTACCCGAACGATTTTAAAACACTACCCTGATAATTTATTAGATTCGATGATTTCAATGTCGGCGTCATTTTCAATTATTACGTATGCTTTATTTGCTTTTCAAACATCTCCTGATAATCCATTTCAGGGTGAATTTGGAAAGTTTCTACCGTCAACTTTAGCGGGGCCAAAATTATTAATGCTAACAATTCCTATCGTGATTTATGGAGTTGCAAGGTATTTATATGTAATATATGAAAAGAAAGAGGGTGAAAGTCCAGAGAGAGTATTGCTGAACGATAAACCACTATTATTCTCTGTAGTTTTAATGACAATTATTATTGTTTTGATTACAAATATACTGCCTCTCTTTGCCGAAACGGTTGTTATTTAACAGTCGCTTCTTTATCTTTTCCAATAAAGTTAAGAGCTGCAATTCCTAAAAAGAAAATCCCTACCATTGTTAAAGCCCATAATGCTCGAACTTTTCCAGAAGTTAAAATTCCCACGACTCCTAACATTATTGATGATGCCCAGTAGAATGTGGCAACCTTAGATTTATTCCATCCAAGTCTAAATAGAAGTTTGTGGTGAAGATGTTCACGGTCTCCCCAGAATGGAAGTTGTCCTCTTCGAATTCTTCTAACGACCGCAACCAATCCATCAAAAAATGGAATCAATAGAACTAATAACATAACCGCAACTTTAGTACTGCCAATTATAGACAGCGCCGCAATTATCAGCCCAGCAGAGGTTGCTCCAAACCCCCACAATAATTTTTGAGGAGGCCAGGTAAAATACGCCATTCCAATTGCGGCGCCTGCAGATAACGCTGCCAATTTTATAAACATAGCCTGCTCCGGATCAACATCAAGAGTCTGAAACATTACAATGGCTATTACAAACGAAGCCACAAAGACTAATCCTGCGTAAGCTCCATCCGAGCCATTTGCAAAAGACATAAAATTCATCGTAACTCCCATCCATAGCATTGCTACAAGTACAGAATAATAGTAAACGCTATGATCGCCTAAAAAATTAAAAGTAATTCGGTATTGGTCAAGAACGACTGCGTCTCCAAAAGGATTAGGTATATATAAAAGAATTATTCCCGATAAAACCGGTATGCTAACAGTTAAGATTTGCACTAATAATCTGGTAATCGGATGTATATCTTTTTTATCGTCCTTTAAACCGACCAAAACACAAATCGCAGCACCAATTAAAATTCCAATAAGTTTTTGACTACTAAGTATAGGCAAAACAACGAGTCCTGGGATAATAATACCCAAATAATATGCAAGACCTCCAGCTCTTGGAGTCGGCTTTTTAATTAACATTCCTGGATGTTTATGCGCGAGAGGGTCATCCATAAATCCATATCGCCTGGCTAGTTTTATTACAAGTGGAGTAACTAGTAAAACGGTAATTCCTGCGGCTAGCATTGGTAAAATGATAAGTCTAAGAATCATGGGGACTTCAAGATTAAAAAGCGTAACCGAAGAAATTGTATCGTGAATAAAAACAGAGCCAGTAACGATAATAAAAAAAGAAAAATAATGATAAAGTTTTGAGATTTGATAATTACCTTTTCTAGTTTCAATCATCGACATCACTGAATTTATGATTCCAATTAAAACAAGGATTGAATAAAAAATCCAAAGATAATTACGAGGGCCTAGTTGTTGTGGTCCCCATGCTAAGCCATAATATAGCGGGATTTGAAACGGAAGGTTTCGAAAATTCTCTTGAATGTACCCCGCTAATGAAAGCAATAAAATCGCGATCACTATCATATATGGGAGGTTTTCGTTGAATAAGTCTCTAATTGTTCCTAGCTTCTTAATTCGAGGCTTCATATTTACCTAGTATATAACTATCTGGTTTTTGGAGTATAAAAAGTAACTTTTGGAAGGTTTCCAAACATCATTTTAGTTTCTGCAATTAACCAAGGAATGAAGGAGAATGTTAATAAATTAATCATAATCAAAGGTCCTTCCAAAAAGATTATAGCTTTTCGCCAAAATGGCCAGTCTTTTTTTATTAAGTCTTGGTAGAGCTTATATTTTATATATCCAATTGGAATTAACATTATTAACCCTGTCGTAAGCAAAAAGCTTAGAGTTTGTGGAAGGGCATAAACCGTTGTCGTACTTTTAAAAGTTATATTTACTAAAGTAATAATTGAGAATCCAAATGTTAATAAGAAAACACTTGTACGTAAGAATAAATGACGTTCCATTTTTGACCAGACCCATAATACTTTGTCTTCGAATGAGGTTTTCTTCCTCAAAATCGTAAATACAGTTTTTAATCCAATTACAGTAGTTATACTTCCCCAACCCCATCGTTCTAATTGTTTATAAAGATTTTTATGAGCTTTTAGATACGTATCTCCATCTGTTGCATCTCCATAAATTGGTATGTAAAAATGTTTTGCAGTAAAATCTCCGTCTCTTGCAAGCAAAGCTCTCCAATAGAAAACCGTATCGTCAATCATTGTGGTGTCCCAATAATTTGCATCAATCAATGTTTGTAAAGCGGCAGAGTAACAAGAAAATGATTCCTTATAATTTGGTGATAACGTCCAGTTTGCCAACATTCCAAGAGTTATATTGTGAGATTCAATCCTTGAAATTAAAGGTACGTCAAAAAGATTGTTGCTGAACAAATGAACAACTGTTTCATAAAATCTATTGAATCGTTTTTCATCTATTAAGTATTCATAAGTTAGTCTAGGAATAAATTCTTTATGTAATTTCCAGTCAGAATCAAAAGTTGTAAAAATATAATTCTTAATATTTTCGCCTTCTGCTAATAATGTTTCTACGCCTTTTACGGTTGCCCATTTTCTATTTGGAGAAGCAACTCCTACGATTTCTCCAGGCAAACCTCGTGGATGAATAAAATGCATTATTCTTGGTAGTTTGTTTCCAAAAGTTTCTCTAATATGCGCTAAGGCTTCTTCAACAATTTCTTTTCCGATTTCTTCAGTTCCAACAACAATTACCATATTTTCTTTTGGATAATTACTGTTTATTAATGCTTCAAAAGTATCTTTAAGTATTGAATATCCTTCTCTTACTGTTGGAATTAAAATGAAGTGTTTAGTGTGCTCAAAAGAATCTGGCCGAGTTTCTCTTCCCGGAAGATTATCAAAATCTAATTCTTTGATTTTTTGTAGCCAATCTATTTTTACTTCTTCTGTATATCGGTAATAGCCTTTGAACAAGTTGTAAACATGTATAACTGAAAGGTAAACCCAATACACGGCTATAAAAGTTAAAACAAAAGATGCCGTTCTTGGTGAGGTTAACCCTAGCCAAATTGGCATAAAAATCATTACCCAACTAGAAAAGCCGGGTATGAACATTAAAAATCTATCTAGTTTCTTTTTCGGATCAATCATTTGTTTTTAGACTAAAAAAATTAGTGGCATTTAGAGTGGTTTGAGAGGCCACCTGAGCAGAAGAAATCCCTTTGATATCGCTTATTTTCTCGGCAATAATTTTAACATATTCGGGCCTGTTTATTTTTACGCCTCTAGATCGAATTGGTTCGGGAACTAAGTATGGGCCGTCGGT